>NZ_JBFUGE010000115.1:0-15155 GCF_056403075.1 Ideonella sp. P3_A4
ATGTAGGGGTTGCCGTTCTCGTCGACCTTGACGCCGCCGACGCTGAGCAACTCGACCTGCGCGGCGGCACCACGCAAGTCCTGCCCCAGGTGCACGTCGCCGTAGGCGGACCACAGTCGCAGGCTGCCGCCGTTGGCGATGCGGTAGGGGTTGTCGCTGCTGTGCTGGAAATCGACCTTGCCGTTCGCGGCCACCGTCACGTCGGCAAAGCCCGAACCGGCCAGGCGCGACATCGAGATGCCCGAGGCCTCGGACAGCGTGGCGTCGGTCGGCGACGACCAGACACCATCGGTGTCCGGACCGTCGGCCGAGATCGTGAACTGCCGCAGCACCGCATTCGGGCCGAGCGTGCCGGAGGTGTCGGCCAGTGCGTGCAGGTTGTTGACGGTCGCGCCGATCGTCAGCGAGCCCGCGTGGGCGGCCTTGTCCAGACCCACTGCCTGACGGGCACCGACAGTCGTGCCAGCCCTCAGCTCGCCTTGCAGCAAGACGACCGGCGCAGCGATCGAGACGCTGCCGGCGGCGCGGCCTTCGACATAGCCCGCTTCATTTCGGCCCGAGACAGTGCCGTGCTCGATGACACGGCCCCAGCGGTCGTACTGAACGCTGCCGGGCTTCTGCAGGTTCAGCGCCGAGTCGTAGACGAGATCGGCGGGCGCGTTGTTGATGTCGAAGATGCTGCCGTTGTCGGCCACCAACTGGGTCTGGTGCACCGTGGCGCCTGTGTAGGCCACCTGGCCGCCGGTGACGCGGATGCTCGAGCTCTCGTGCGTCAGCACCGCGCCTTCGGCACGCAGGTTCACCGTGCCGCCGCGCGACAGCCGCTCGCCGACGCCGCGCTCGATGTTCGAGCGGTAGCTGTCGAGGTTGCCGAGGATGGCCGAGTCCTGCCGCGTGTCGACCGTGACGATCGAGCGGTAGAGCAGGCCGTCTTTCTGGATCGGCGCGTCCTTCAGGTCGTTGCCGCCGAGCAGCTCGGTGGTGACGAACAGGTCGGCCACCGAACGCTCCGTGGTCGTCGTGCCCGAGACGTCGATCACCACGTTTTCGCCGAGCACGATGCGGGTGTTGGAATCGCCTGCTGCGAGCGAGCCACCGGTGGTCGTCAGCTTCGCGTTGTAACTGGGCCTGGTTTCGGCGCGCACGTTGACGGTGGCGCTGGGCGCAACGATGCTGGCACCGTCCTGGAACTCGACCGAGCGGCCGGCGATGTCGATGTGCGAGGTGGCGAAGCCGGCGGTGTCGGTGCTGGTCGCTGTCGAGGCATCGGGCGTGATCTCGATGTGGCTGCCCGGGCCGATCGTGACGGCGCCGCTTTCGGTGGCCCGCAGCACGGGCACGTTCGCGTCGTTGACGACGATGGTCGGGTTGGCCTGCGCACGCAGGATCACCGAGCCGTTTTCGCTGACGCTGGTGGTCGCGCTGATGCGGCCCATCTGGTTGACCGCCATGCCGACGATGGTCGTGTTGCCGCGCGGCGTGCTGATGCTGCCGGTGGCCAGGTTGCTGGCGCTGCCCTGGCCCTCGGGCCCGGCGACCGGGCCGTTGCCGACCTCGACGAGGAAACCACGCACGGCGGAGACGGCCGGGTTGGTCTCGGAGGCATAGAGCTGCGACTCGCTGCTCGGCAGCTTCAGATACACCTCGCCGCCGGCGCCGAGCACGACTTGGCCGCCCGGTGCCTGGATGCTACCGGCGTTGTCGACCCGCTTGGCGAACAGGAACACGCGGCCACCACTGTCGGTGGTGATCGTCGCGCCCTGGTCGACGCGAACGAAGTTCTTGCTGTCGACGAAGTTGGCGGCATCGCCGTCGAAGGCGAAGGCCGGGTGCTTGTTGGTGTCGGTGGGCGTCTGGAGCGCCTCAGCGAAGCCCGACATGAACATGCTGTCCGAGATGTTGAGGGACGAGGCGATCAGCGAACCGGTGTTGACCTGAGAGCCCTTGCCGAACAGGATGCCGTTCTGGTTGATCAGGAAGATCTCGCCCTTGTTCGTCGCGCTCAGTTTGCCGAAGATCTGCGACGGCGCATTCGAGCCGGTGACGCGGTTCAGCGCGCTGGCGCCGGTCTGCGCCATGTCGAACAGCACCTCGCTCTTGGCGCCGATATCGAAGCTTTCCCAGTTGTAGATCGCGCGCTGGCTGCTCTGGTTGATCGTCTGCTTGACGCCGCCATTGCCGTTGGGTGTGTTGACCGGCGCGCTGCTGTTGCCGCTGCCGTTGATGCGCCAGTTGGCGGCCGGCACCGGCACCTTGTTCGGCGCGGGCGGTGCAGCATGCAGYAGCGGCTGCCAGGCTAGCGCCAGTGCCATGGCCAGCGGGGTCAGGCGGGTGGTCAGGCGCTGCTGAGCGCCGTGACGGGCGGTGCGGGAAGGAGAGGTCGCCATGGTCGGTCCTTGACGGAGGTCGAGGGTCAGTAGCGGGCTGTCACGCGCACATGCACGCGAGGCTCGCCAGCGGCGGTGTTGGCGGTGGTCTTGCCGGGCCACGCGGCGTCCAGCGACGCATCGAGCCAGGCGCTGGACAGGCGCAGCCCGAAGCCGCCGCCGTACAACGAGGAATACGAAGCCTGGCCGGCACCGGGCTGCGCTAGGTGACCGCGGCCCATGTCGACATAGAGCAGCGGGCGGATGTCGGTCCAGCCCGCGGCGGGTTCGTTCAGCGGCACGAGGTTCGGGCCACGCCATTCGAGCGAACCGAGGATCGCGTGGTCGGCCGAGACTTCGCCTTCGAGGTAGCCGCGGATGGTCTCGGCGCCGCCAAGGCTGAACTGCTCGGCGCTGACCAGCGGGCCAGAAGCCAACTGCCCGGCCACGCGCGTCACGAGGCTGCCTTCGCCCAGCGCCTGCGTCCACCGGCCGTCGAGTTTGAAGGCTCCGAAGCTGCCGCTGGCGCCTTCGTTCTTGCAAGCGAACTGGTCTTGCATCTTCACGTGGGCRCAGAAAACGTCGTGCTGCAGGATGCGGCGCCACGCGAAGGTCAGACTGCTGTTCAGCTGCAGGCTGTCGCGGCCTTCGCTCCACAGGCCGGTGTAGGCCAGCTGGAAGGGCAAGTAGCGCAGCGGGGTGTAGAGGTCGCCGGTGCCGAAGCGCGTGCGATCTTTCAGGAACTTCAGGTCGGCGCCGGCCGAGAAGGTGCTCGCTGCACCGCCCAACGAGAAGTTGTGGTGGTGGCGCAAGCCGAAGGTCTTGCCCTTGCCCAGTGCCTGCGTGCTGCCCAGCGTTTCGCCGAGCGTGACGTCGCTTTGAGACAGCGTGAACGACAGCGCCCAAGCGTCGCCGTCGGGCTCGGGAATCATGTAGTTCGCGATGGCGACGCGTGATTGTTCCGGCGCCTCCGGGGCTGTTTGCAGCGTCAGCGACAGCGAGTGGTCGAGCTGAAATAGGTTGTCGTAGCGCAGCGTCGCCAGGGCGCGCGTGTCGGTCGTGCCGGCTGAGTGGTTGTTGTTCAGCTCAAGCGAGCCGCCTATCGGCAGGTGGTCGGTCACCTGCAACTCCAAGTCGACCGTGCCGGGCAGTCGGCCGGGTTTGACGACAGGCACCACGCGGCGGTCTTCGCTGCGGTTCAAGGCGCCCAGCTGCTGCTGCGCCACGGTGAAGTTAGGCACTGTGCCTTCCTGCAGCGCGGCGACCGTGCGGCGGATGTAGCCCTGCGAGTGGTAACGCGAGCCTGCGACGTACAGCGTGCCGACCTTGCCTTCGAGCACCGACAGGCGCACGACGCCTTCGTCGATCCGCTGCTCGGGGATGTCGACCAGCACCGTCAGGTAGCCAGCTTGCTGATAGGCCGCTTCCAGTGCGTTGCGCGCGGCTTCGACGGCGCGCATCGACTGACCCGGACCGAGGTGCGGCTRCACCGCTCGCTCGATCGCCTCGACAGTCAGCACGCTGTTGCCGTCGATCTCGTATTCCCAGATGTCGAAGGCCGGTTCGGCGGCTGGGGTGGCTACAGCCGGGGCGGCGCCGGGTGCATCGGCCGCCCAGGCCGGCATCACGATCAGCGACGCTGCGGCGACACCCAGCAAGGAGCGGCTGATCAAGGGCCGGCGGCGGTAGGCCACGCACAAGGAAGTCATCGGGACGGAGGCTTGGAAATCGTTCACGGCAATCGCGCATGTTGCTGCGCGGTCTTGGCACCCGCGAGGGCGCCGACTGAGCCGAATGGCTTAGGTTCAGCCCCGGTGACGTCGCGGAACCGTCATCAAAGCCGTTTGTTTGGCACCAAAGAAAAAGGGCAAGGCCAAGCCTTGCCCTTCGATCGCTGGATGACCAGCCGGGCGATGAGCCCGGCCAGTGATCTGGCAGTTTGCTTACTTGACGATGTGCAGCGGAGCCTTGCTGGTCGTCTTGTAGGCGGCGCCACCGTAGATGTGGTTGGCCGGGTTGTAGGTGGTGTCAGCCACGTCGATGCGCTCGACGCACGAACCGTAGAGCGCGTCGTCGGCGTCGGTCGCGGTGCCGCAGGTGTCGGTGGCGACTTGCCACTTGTGCGGGCTGGCGAGCAGGCCGCCCTTGGCTTCCGAGCTGGCGTACAGGCTGATCTTGTTCGAGGTCACGGCGTTGGCGCGGATGCCGATCAGGAAGCTCTTGGTTTGAGCATCCGGGGCATTCGTCGTCTTGCGCCATTGCATCGACGAGGAGTAGACCATCGGGTAGGCACCCATGCGGGCCAGCGACTGCTTCGGCAGTGCGCCGTCGATCTTGACGAAGCGGTACGACTTGCCGTTGATCAGCGGGTCCTTCTCACGGGTCACGACGCCCAGGGCGTAGTCGTTGACGTGCGTGGTGGCCAGGCAGGTCTCGACGTCACCGGTGCCGGCGCCTTCGTTGACCACCAGGCCGGAGACCGGGGTGCCGTCGGTGTTGGGGGCAGCGCCCGAAGCCTTCGGAGCGAGCATGCCGACCGAGGTGTCGACCAGCGGGCCCATTTCCAGGAAGAAGGCGTTCGAGACGGCTTGCGTGCCCGAGCCGCGGGTGCGGCGGCAGATGACGACGTTCTTCGACGCGTCAGCGGCGACGCCGGTCACAGCGCTCCAGTTGGCGAAGTTCGCCACCGGGCCGCCACGCACGAAGCCAGCCAGGGCGCCGGCGATGAAGGCGCGCGGCAGGCTCGGCGTTTCCGTTTCGGCGTCGGAGTTGACGCTCAGGCCTTGGGCCGCTTGCAGCGCGTTGCGCAGCGTCTTGCTGACGGCGACGCCGAAGATGGTCTGGCCGGCGGAGGCGATGTCCAGGCCGTTCAGTGCGGCGGCGGGCGGCACGGTCCACAGGTTGCCGTTGTCGTCGACGGTGGCGGGATCAGGCTGGTTCAGGTATTGGTTGGCGACGGCGCCGACCTTGACCTTCAGCGAGAACAGCACGGGTTCGACGTCCGAGAGGCCGGCGATGGGGATCTGCGGGGCGGTCGTGCCGCAGGTGGCGGCGGGGGTGGTGGCGTGGTTGTAGGTCGAGCAGGCGGCGTCGCTGACGACCATCGATTGGCCGGCGGTGTTGTTGGCGACCTGGTTGACGCCGTAGATCGAGCCGTCCTTGTCGCGCTTGATCACGAGCAGCTTGCTGCCGGCGGGGTAGCCGCTGGCGATGGACATCGAGCACGAGTAGGCGCGGAAGTTCTTGCCGGCGGCATCGTTCCAGAACTCGTCGTAGTCAGCAGCGCCGTTGCAGACGACGTTCTTCAAGTAGGCGGCCAGCATCGGCGTTTGGGCCGAGGCGCCGAAGATCACGACTTCCTTCAGGGTGCCGGCCGTGCGGGCGGCGTCGATGTCGGTGGGCGACAGCGCGTGGGAAGAACCAGCGGCAGCCATCAGGGCGGCCGTGGCGATCAGACGAATCTTCATGCTTAACTCCAAGGTCTTTGGGTAGTGGTTGTGCGCGCCGCATGTTGTGATGATCCGGACTTGGCCCTCCAGGGCGACCGGTTCCGTCGGCGCACGGTGCGCACTATCGGCAGGCCCTGTGACACCGGTATCGGGCGAACGCAGCGAGAAGCCGCCCTGAACGGCCCATGCCGTCACAGTGAGTTGTCATGTGTCGGTCTCACATCGCCGCCGCAGAAAGGCGATGAGCCGATGGGCCTAGCTTGAAGGCAGGGAAATGGGATGCAGCCGATAATCCGGCCTGCCCCTGTCACCTTCTTGCGGAACTGTTTCTGATGTTCACCGGCATCGTTCAAGGCATCGCCACCGTCGACACGCTCACCGACCGGCCGGGGCTGCGCAGCTTTCGCCTGCGTTTCCCGCCGGGGTTTGCTCAGGGGCTGGAGATCGGCGCCAGCGTGTCCTGCGACGGCGTGTGCCTGACGGTGACCGCGCTGCACGGCGACGATGCAGCCGATTTCGACGTGATGCAGCAAAGCCTGGGCTTGACGACGCTCGGCGGCCTGCGCGAAGGCAGCCTGCTGAATGTGGAACGAGCCGCAAAGGATGGCGCCGAGATCGGCGGCCACCCGCTGTCGGGCCACATCGACGTGACCGGCACACTCGTGGCGGTGCGGCAACCCGAGAACAACCACGTGCTGCGGATCGGGCTGCCGCCGCGCT
Source organism: Ideonella sp. P3_A4 (assembly GCF_056403075.1). NCBI lineage: Bacteria > Pseudomonadati > Pseudomonadota > Betaproteobacteria > Burkholderiales > Sphaerotilaceae > Ideonella > Ideonella sp. P3_A4. The sequence goes on from NZ_JBFUGE010000115.1 coordinate 6,536, forward strand.
GGATGCGCTATGTGTTTGCCAAGGGCTACATCGCCGTCAACGGCGCCAGCCTGACGGTGGCCGAGGCCGACCGCCAGGCCGGCTGGTTCGAGGTCTGGCTGATCCCGGAGACGCTGCGCATGACGACCTTCGGCGAAAAGGTGGTGGGCGACACGCTGAACATCGAGATCGAGCGCTCGACGCAGGTCTTCGTCGACACCGTGCGCGACGCGCTGGACGAGCGCCTAGGCCCGCTGCTGCCGGCGCTCGAAGCACTGCTGCGCGAGCGGGGCCTGTCGACGGACGAGTTGGCCCGGCCGCTGCTGCCCGAGAAGCGCTGACCCACTCATCGATTTGTTGAGGCCCCACCCACGGTGGGGAAAGACGCGCCTGGCCCTGGCCGCCCACACTGGCGACCTTCTGAACCACCGGGCTTGCGCGTGATGACGCTCTCTTCTCTTCAACGACGCCAGCTGATGCTGGCCGCAGCCGCGGGTGCCTGGCTGCCGCGTGTCTCATGCGCCCGCCAAGTGACCGCCACCTTGCCAGCGTTGCTGCTGGCGCAAGAGGCTTCTGATGCGCAAGACCCAACGGGTTATCTGGTCAGCGAAAAGTTTGACGGCGTGCGCGCCCTGTGGGACGGCGAACGCCTGCGCTTTCGAGGTGGTGGGGTGGTGAGCGCGCCGGCGGCCTTCCTCGCGGGCCTGCCGGCAGGCCAGGCGCTCGATGGTGAGCTGTGGCTGGGTCGGGGGCGCTTCGATGCCTTGTCGGCGATCGTGCGCCGCGAGCAGGCAGTGGCCACTGAATGGGACCAGGTGCACTACCTGGTGTTCGAGCAGCCCGGGGGCGACGGTGGTTTTGCGCAGCGCGTCGAGCGCCTGCGTTCACTGGCAGCGCAGTCGTCAAGCCGCCGCTGGGAGGTTGTCGAACAGTCGGCCGTGGCCAACCCGACTGCATTGCGTGCACGCCTGAAGGCCGTGGTGGCTGAGGGCGGCGAAGGGCTGATGCTGCACCGTGCCGATGCGGCTTACCGCACTGGCCGCAGCGAGGTGCTGCTGAAGCTGAAGCCGGTGCGTGATGCTGAAGCCGTGGTCGTCGGCCACACACCGGGCCGCGGCCGTTTCGAAGGCCAGCTCGGCGCCTTGCGCGTGCGCGACGAGGCCGGGCGCGAGTTCCTGGTCGGCAGCGGCTTGAACGAAGCGCAGCGCCGCGATCCGCCGCAGATTGGCAGTGTGGTGACCTACAGCTGGCGTGGCGAAACGGCGAGCGGCCTGCCACGGTTTCCCACCCTGCTGCGCACGCGCGTGGCCGGTTGGTGAGTGCGGTATGGTGACGAGATGAACATGCATCGATCGCAGCATGGCGGGCCGAGTGCCGGGCCGCTCCCAAGCCGGCCCGCATCCCCTCGGGGGATCGGCGGCGGTACTCCGTCGACGAGGGGCTCCAGTGAGTGAATTCAGTTTCTTCTGGCACGACTACGAAACCTTCGGGCGGGTGCCGCGGCGCGACCGGCCTTCGCAGTTCGCCGGCGTTCGCACCGATGCCGAACTGAACGAGATCGGCGCACCGGTGATGGAGTTCTGCAAGCCGGCGCCCGACAGCCTGCCCGACCCCGAGAGTTGCCTGCTGACCGGCATCCTGCCGCAGCAGTGCCTGGCCCAGGGCCTGCCAGAGCCGCAGTTCGCCAGCCTGATCGAGCGCGAGCTGGCGCAAGCAGGCACGGTGGGTGTGGGCTACAACACGATCCGCTTCGACGACGAGGTGACGCGCCATTTGTTCTGGCGCAACCTGATGGACCCCTACGCCCGCGAGTACAAGAACGACTGCGGTCGCTGGGACCTGCTGSACACCGTGCGCTGCATGTATGCGCTGCGGCCCGATGGCCTGCAGTGGCCGAAGCACGATGACGGTCGGCCTTCGTTCAAGCTCGAGCATCTGACGGCGGCGAACGGCCTGGCGCACGAGGCAGCGCACGATGCTTTGTCGGACGTGCGCGCGACCGTGGCCTTGGCCCGCCTGGTTCGCCAGCATCAGCCGCGGCTGTGGGACTTCTGCCTCAAGCTGCGTCAGAAGCAAGCCGTGTGGGCCGAGATCGAAGCGGCGCAGCGGCAAGGAAAACCGTTTCTGCATGTTTCGGGCATGTACACGCCCGAGCGCGGCTGCATCGCGGTGGTGTGGCCGATCGCACCGCATCCGACCAACAAGAACGAGCTGATCGTCTGGGACTTGTCTGAAGACCCGGCGGCGTTGTTCGACCTCAATGCCGCGGCGATCCGCGAGCGCCTGTTCACCCGGACCGAAGACCTGCCCGAAGGCGTGACGCGGTTGCCGCTGAAGACCATCCACATCAACAAGTCGCCCGTCGTGATCAGCTCGCTGAAGACGCTCAGCGCACCGATGGCCGAACGCTGGGCCATCGACCTGGCCGTGGCCGATCGACATGCCCAAGCCTGCGCGCAGCATGGGCCGAAGATGGCCGGCATCTGGCCTGATGTGTTCACGCGACCGGTGTCCGACCAAACGCCCGACGTCGATGAGGACCTGTACGGCGGCTTCATCAACCCGACCGACCGCCAACGATTGGACCGCCTGCGCAAGCTCGGCCCCGACGACCCGGCATGGACGCGGGCGAGCTTCGAAGACAGGCGCCTGGATGAGCTGGTGTTTCGCTACCGCGCGCGCAACCACACCGACAGCCTGAGTGCCGACGAACGTGAACGCTGGGCGCGGCACTGCGCCGAGCGCCTGCACGACGGCGTCGGTGGTGGGCTGAGCCTCGCGGTCTTCTTCGAGAAGCTCGATGTGTTGGCCGAGACGGCCGATGAGCGCGGCCAGGAGATCCTCGGCGCGCTCTACGACTATGCGGAGCAGATCGCGCCGGAGCTCTGAGCCAAGCGCGCGAATTTGATCGTCGTTGATAGAGCTTGACGGACTGGGGGCTCCCAGCGGGTCCGCCTTCGCTTAGTCTTGCCCGCACAGAGCAACACAGGGCTCTGTCTTGCAGTTCTGGCGCAGCCGCCAGCCGCCGCCACGCGGCTGCGCCAGACATTTCGACAAACGTGCTAGAGGAGATAACAGAGTGTTCGCATCCAGCATTTCGAAATCCGGTTCGGTTCGCGGGGTCCTCGGCAAATGGTTTGCGCTGACCGCGCTGGCCATCGCCAGCTTGTCCGCCTCGGGGCAGTCGCTTGGCCTGGCCCAAGATACCCATGCTTACGCCTACAGCAGCGGCGCCGAGAGCGTGGCGCGTGAGGCCGGCGTCGTGGCCAGCCATGACGTGCACATCGATGGCGCCGATTGGCTGCGCCTTCAGTTCGACGCTGCCAAGCTGCCCAATGGCGCCACGCTGCGCATCACGTCGTTGCAAGACGGTGCCCAACAGCACCTGAGCGCCAAGACCCTGGCTCAGTGGCAGAACACCTCGGCCTACTTCAACGGCTCCACGGTGCGTGTTGAATTGCTGGCCGCCAAGGCCGGTCGTGCAGGCCAGTTCGGCATCGTCAAGGTGCTGGCCGGCAAGCCGCAACCGGTGACCGAGAGCCAGTGCGGCCCGAACGATGACCGCGTGGCCTCCAACGTGGCCGACCGCGCCCGTCTGCTCGACGTGGGCTGCACTGCCAACCTGATGGCCAAGGGCTGCTTCATCACCGCCGGCCACTGCATGTCCACGCCGTCGCTGGTCGACGTGGTCGAGTTCAACGTGCCCAAGTCCAACGCCAACGGCAGCCTGAACCACCCGGCACCGAAGGACCAGTACGTGCCGACGACGAACCGCAAGTCCTTCCAGGGCAACATCGGCAACGATTGGGGCGTGTTCACGGTGTCGCCGAACAGCGAAACCGGCAAGATGCCGCTCGAAGCCCAGGGCCATGGCCTGCGGTTGGCGAAGGCCGTGCCGGTGGTGGGGGCCAAGGTGGACATCCATGGCTACGGTGTGGACACCGGCGTGGACAACCAGACCCAGCAGTACTCGACCGGCCCGATCACCTCGGTTGACACCGGCACGACCGTCCTGAAGTACTCGGCCGACACCGAAGGCGGCAACAGCGGCTCGGCCGTGCTGAGCGGTGGCCGCGTGGTGGCGATCCACACCAACGCCGGTTGCACGCAATCCGGCGGCGCCAACCAGGGCACGCTGTACACCAACGCGGGCTTCAAGAAGGCGTTCAAGGCCGTCTGCGCCACGACGCAGTGATCGTCGCCTCGGGCGGCCCGGTGGCGGTTTGAACGCCGCCGGGCCGCCCGGGCAGGATCAAGGCACAGGCCCCGCAAGGGGCCTTTTTTTCGGGCAAGCCCTGAGACGGTCTCCCGGGTCTGGGCGTAAGGTAGCGGTCCAAATCAAAGGAGACTCCCATGCTCAAGTCCGGGATCGACCAGGATGCGCTGATCGAGATGTTCGCCAGCGCCAGCGCCAAACAGACGGCGCAGTTGCGCGACGCGGTGGGCCAGGCCACCTTGAAGGCGCTGCAAGGGCGTGAGATGAGCCTGAAGAACATCAAGGCCGTGCTCAAGTCGGTCACCGAGGCGGCCAGCACCGGCGCGCTGCAGAACGTGACGCCCAAGGTCGACGTCGAGGCGATGTTGAACGGCGCCCTGTCCGGCATGGACGATGCGCTGCTGAAGGCGGTCGACGCCAACCGCGTGGCGCTCGAACGGCTGGTCGACCAGGGCGTGGGGCTGCAGGAGAAGCAGTTGCAGAAGGCGCTGGACGACCTCGAAAAGCTCGAGGACACGATGTTCGACACCGTGCGCAAAGCCACCGCCGGTGCCGACATGGGCAAGCTGGCCGGCCCGTGGGGCGAGGTGCTGGGCAAGTTCGAACAAGCTGGCAGCCTGACCGGTGCCCAGGCCAATGCGACGCTGGAGCAGATGACCAGCCAGATGCAGACGGCCATGCGCCAAAGCCGGGCCGCCGGCCTGAAGGCGGCGCAAACGCTGGCGCAAAGTTATACCGCGCTGGTCAGCGGGGTGTTGATGGGCATGTCGGACGCGTTGCGACAAGGTGGTGGCGACGACGCGCCGGCACCCAAGGCGGCCAAATCAGGACGCAAGTGAGCGCTGGTGGGCGTGCCGGTGGCCGGGAAATCGGTGAAGGTTGAGTTACCAACCTAGAACTTCCGCTCGCTTTCCCTGACCCGGGCGGCCGAGGCCGCTTCCCCGGAGGCCTACACTGGCAGGCTGGCTTTCTTCGCATTCCTGACCCCACCATGACCCGAGTTGTCATCAGCGGCACCGGCCTTTACCGGCCGCCGCACGTCATCACCAACACCGAGTTGGTCGAGGCATTCAACGCCTACGCTGCACTGCAAAACGAGAAGAACGCCGCCGCCATTTCGGCCGGCGATCTGCCGGCGATGGTGCCGTCCAGCGTCGAGTTCATCGAAAAAGCCTCGGGCATCCAGCAGCGTTACGTGGTCGACAAGGCCGGCGTGCTGGACCCGACGCGCATGTACCCGCGCTTCGAAGAGCGGGCCGACGACCAGTTGTCGCTGATGGCCGAGATCGCCGTCGACGCCGCGCAAAAGGCGCTGGCCGTTGCTGGCAAGACCGGAGCGCAGGTCGACGCGGTGCTGTGCGCCGCAGCGAACATGCAGCGCGCCTACCCGGCGATGGCTTGTGAGATCCAGCAGGCGTTGGGCGCAGGCGGCTTTGGCTTCGACATGAACGTGGCCTGCTCGTCAGCCACCTTCGCGATCGAGCAGGCCGCCAATGCGGTGCGGGCCGGCACCGCGAACTGCGTGCTGGTCGTGAACCCCGAGATCACCTCGGCCCACCTCGAGTGGCGCGACCGCGACTGCCACTTCATCTTCGGTGACGTGTGCACCGCGGTGATCGTCGAGCGCGCCGAAACGGCGACCTCGGCCGACCAGTGGGAGATCCTGGGCACCAAGCTCGCGACCCAGTTCTCGAACAACATCCGCAACAACTTCGGGTTCATGAACCGCAGCGAGGACAGCGACCCGAACGCGCGCGACAAGACCTTCCGCCAGGAAGGGCGCAAGGTCTTCAAGGAAGTCGTGCCGCTGGCTGCGGCGCACATCGAGCACCACCTGCAAGCACTCGGTTTCGAGMCGACGCAGGTGCGCCGCTTCTGGCTGCACCAGGCCAACCTGGGCATGAACCAGTTCATCGTCAAGAAGCTGGTCGGCCAGGAGGCCGGCGGCGACATCGCCCCGTTGATCCTGAACGAGTACGCCAACACCGCGTCGGCCGGTTCGATCATCGCGTTCCATCACCACCGGGCCGATCTGGCTGCGGGCGATGTGGGCGTGGTGTGCTCGTTCGGCGCGGGCTACTCGGTCGGCAGCGTCGTGGTGCGCAAGCTGTGAAGAGCGGCTGGGTGGTGGGCGCGGGTTTCGCCGTGCTGGCTTTGTCGTTGGTCGTGCCGTTGGCGGCGCAAGCCCAGGCAGCCACCAAGACGCTGAACGGCGACGCCCCAGCCAAGGGCGCGATGATGAGCCGCGACGAACTGCGCTCTTGCTTGAAAGAGCAGCAGGTGCAGACCGTGCGCGTGGCCGAGCTGGAAAAGCGCCGCGCCGAGATCGAGGCTGAAACCGACGCGGTGCGCCAGCAAAAGGACACGGTGCAGGCCGAGCGCGATGCCTATGCCGCCAAGGTCGCCCAGGTGCAGGCCTTCAAGGAGCGGGTCAAGGCGCATGGCGAACGCGTGGCGCTGTACAACCAGCGCACCAAAGAGTTCAAGGAGTCGCCGCCGGTGGCCAACGCCGAGCGTGAACGTGGCCAACTCGAAGCCGAAGGCGATGCGCTGGCCAAGGCCGACGCCGCCATCAAGGCCGAGGCCGCGCAATGGACCGGCACGATGGRGCCGGCCCGCGTGGCGCTGACCGAGCACACGCAGTCCCAGCAGGCGGCGGCCGCTACGGCCATCGAGCACAACCGCGTGTTCAACGAAGAGGCCAAGGGCTACGACGAGCAACTGGCCGCGTGGAAGCRGCGCTGCGGCAACCGGCCCTACCGAGAGGCCGACGAAAAGGCGATCCGCGCCGAGAAATGATGCCCCCACGGGCCCTTCCGGGCCCTGCCCCCAAGCAACTGTGTTCGCCGTCAAGTGGTGGAGTCGTGAAGCTTGGGGTTCCAGTCCTTTCCGGTGCGGGCCATTGCGTTGAGGATGCGCAGCAGCTTGTGAGAGCAGGCTGTGACGGCCACCTTGTCACTCTTGCCGGCGGCGATGAGCAGGTCGTAATAGGCTTTGATAACAGGATTGAAGCGCACCGCGCTGCGCATGGCCATGTGCAGCGTGCAACGCACGATCTTGCGCCCGCCGTAGATGTGGCGCTTGCCGTGGGCAGCGCCGGAGTCCCGGTTCAACGGCGCTAGCCCGGCCAGCTTGGAGATGCGCTGGTTTGACACGTGACCCAGCTCAGGCAGGAAGGCTTGGACGACCGCACAGGTCACGGGCCCGATACCCTTGATGCTGCCCAGGCGTACGGTCTGTTCCTTGAAGTGCCTGTTCAGGTGGTCGTCGATGTCACGCTCGAGCTTGGCGATCTCCCTGTCCAGCGTCTTGATAACCGCACCGATGCTCTTTTGAAGCACCCGTACGGCGCCAGCCCGACGGTTCTGTTCGGCGGTGCGCATGTTCAGCAACTGGACCCGGCGCTGGACCAATGCCTGAAGCGCCTGGACCTCGGGCACCGCGGGAGTGAATCGAATGCCGGCCTGGTTGGGTTTGCCCGCCAGGGTCTGTGCCAGGTGAGCCAATGCGATCGCGTCGATGGTGTCGTCCTTCTCCAGGTGACCCATCGCGCGGGCGAAATCGCGTGCGGCGCGCRGATTGACCACGGCGACGGGCAAGCCGTGTCGCACAAGCCATAGCGCAAGCGAACGCTCCAGCCCTCCGGTGGCTTCGACGACGATCAAGCCGACCGGCAGACCTCGAAGTGCCTGCACGAACGATTCAAAGCCGTCTTCGTCGTTGCCCAACGATTGGCTGTGGGAGTCGCCGTGTCGTGCCCAGACGAACTTCGCCTTGGCCATGTCCACGCCAAAGTACATCGGCGCCGCGGTGGCTGCCAGCTCATGAGAAGAATCGTTTGCCATGTCCCATCCTTGCGTCATACGAGTTCGACTCGGGTAACTGTTCGGGCTTGGTGACAAACGAGGAAACGTGCACGCCCAGTGCTTGGGGGCGAGCTCAGGGCTCAGAGGGGGCTCGGGCTGTGCACGTACCCACGAACCGCAGCTATGAATCGCGGCGAGCCGATTGCGGCGACCTACACCCAACTTGAATCATGTCGAACATGGCGCTCAACATACAAGGGGGCTCGCGCAGCGGACCGGCAAAGGTTCTATGGTTTTCGTCAAGCGGGAACGGCGAATCTGTCTGGCTCGAAGGGCTTGCCGCTGCGCCAGACGGCACAGGCGACTCGCAACAGCTTTCTGGCCAGAATGACCAAGGCCTCGAACGACGCAGGTCAGGCGATCCGCGCTTGGACAGTCTTCGCTTGCCGTGGCTGCGCCCTGAGTCGTGCGCCCGAGGGTCCAAGCCACTGAAGGCGACCAAGGCATCARCGCTGACGAACTGCAACCGCGCCAACAGGCTGCTCAGCAGCGCACTGGCTTGCGAGCCCACACCGGTGATGCTCAACAGCCGCCGCTGGCTGGCTTTGAGGGCAGAGTC
>NZ_JBFUGE010000116.1:0-15106 GCF_056403075.1 Ideonella sp. P3_A4
GGCCACAAGCTGAGGTTTTCTTCGCTCTTGCCCAACGTGTAGTCGATGCTGGGTCGGACGGTGTCGATGCCTTCGCCGTTGTGTTCCTTCACCACGTCGCCCGGGTCGTCGACGTAGTAAATGTCGTTGCCGGCACCGCCGACCATCGTGTCGGCGCCGGCTTTGCCGTCCAGCTCATTGGCGCCGACGTTGCCATACAAGCGGTTGTCCAACTCGTTGCCGGTGGCATTGATGTTGTCCGTTCCGGTCAGCCCGACGTGCTCGACGTTGGCGCCGAGCGTGTAGCTGACCGCGGCCATCACCACGTCTTGACCCTGGTGCGCCTGCTCGATGACCGTGTCGCCGATGTTGTCGACGACGTAGGTGTCGTTGCCTTTGCGGCCGGCCATCTGGTCGGTGCCCTGCAGGCCGTCGATCGTGTCGTCGCCCGACGTGCCGTGCAGGTCGTCGTTACCTGGCGTTCCCACGATCAGCTTGAGTGGGCCCACGTCATCCGACGGCAGGAACCACGGCGACCAGGAGCGGTCCTCATCGTCAAGCCAGGCGCCGCCGGCGCGTGCCGCGGCTCGATCCATCAGCAACCAGCGATTCAGCATGGTGGCCTCCTTGGGCGTGGATTCAACGAGTGGGCGGCCATTGGGCGCCGCTTGCCAAGCGGGGGTCAATCCTGAGACTGCCAATTAGTGGCGGATCGCGGCGCTTGAAGACCCCCCAACTTAGGGGTAAGACACGCCGAAGTGACACACAAGATTCGGCGCGTGTTGTTGGTATTCGGCAGTCTTGTGGTCAAGCCGAGCCGATCGCTGTAGGCTTTGTGCGCCGCCTCGTCGTGAGGCTGGCGAAAGGCGGCAATGGCGCGTTGGCCCTGGACCGCCCACGGGATCATCGGCACGCTGGTGGCGGCGTTTGGGGTGCTGGTCGCCGCCAATGGGCTGCATGACCTGCCGTGGGTCAATGCCTTGATTCAGGAAGGGTCTGRACTCGGCCTCGGGGCCGGGTTGCTGTTCGTGTGCGCGGGCGCTGGGTTGGCGCTCGTCGACGGCCAGAGGCAGTCACGCACGAAGAGCATGTGGCTGGATGCTTGCGCGGCGGCCTTGCTCGTGTACGCGACATTGGCCTTCTTGCAGTCGGTGCTGAATGCCAATTGGGGGCTGGACTTCTCCAAGGCGTCGGTGCTCCCGACACCGCAGAACCCCCACCCGGGTCGCGTGGCGCCCAGCACTTGCCTGGCCTTCATGGCGGCGGGCGTGGCGCTGCTGATGGCGAACCGACAAACGATCGGCGTGCGCCAGAAATCGGCGTTGAAAGCGGCCACCGTGCTGCTGTCTGCCTTTGCGCTGCTGGGCCTGCTGGACCACCTGCTGGGCCTGCAGCAACTCTATCGCCTGGGCAAGTTCAACCAGATGCTGCCATCGACGGCGTTCGCACTGGTCGCGTTGGCGCTGGGGTTCTGGCTGCTGCTCAGGCGCCGCTTTGCACGGCCAGAGTCGCAAGAGGCGGCGTACATGGAACGCCGCATCATCTACCGCGCCTTGACCACCCTGACGGTGGTGGCGCTCGGCGCCGGCCTGGCCGGCTTTGCGGTGATGCGCGAGACCTTCGAGCAAACCATCACCGACAACGTCGGTGACGCTGCGAAGACCCATGCGCTGGCCTTGTCGAATACGCTGCAGACCAGCCTGTGGTTCCCGCGCATGATCGCCTCCCGCCCCGGTGTGCGCGACGCGATCCGCAAGTCTCGTGCCGAGGGCACGGGCGCGGCCGGCCTGGAGCAACTGAAGTACCTGGCCTCGACCTTCGTCGGTGACGAGGTCGTCGGGGTGAGATTCCTTGCGGATGACGGCCAGTTGCTGGCCGAGGCCGGGCAGTTCCTCGACCCGTCGACCCTCGTGAGCCACGACCTGTCGGTTGACGCCGCGGCGGCCGAGTTGCTGTGGGCAGAAGGCTATGTGCTGCGCACCCACGTGCCGTTCGATCTGGATGGACAACGTATCGGCACCCTGGTGACCGAGCAGCGGCTTCGTTTGTTCGACGAGGTTCTGCAAGCTCTTCGGGAGGTCAACGAAAGCTCCGACGCGGTCATCTGCAGCGTGCGCGAGCAAATGGCCGCCTGCGCCCCCAGCCGCTTCTACAGGAAGGCCTTCTCGGTACCGCTGCTCGACGCCCAGGGCAAGCCGAGCTACCCGATCACGTTGGCGCTCAATGGCAGCTCCGGCGCCATGATGGTGCTGGACGCGCGCGGCGAACCGGTCGCCGCAGGGTACGCGCCGATCGGCGACTCCGGCCTCGGGCTGGTCGTGAAGACGGATGTGCACACCATCTACACCCCGATCCGCCACCGCTTCAACCTGGTGGCCCTCCTGATCATCGCCTTCGTGCTGGTCGGGACCTGGGCACTGCGCTCGCGCGTGCGACCGCTGCTGACAGCACTGATGGCCGAACAGCGGCGCACCCAATCGATTCTCGACACCTCGAGCGATGCGTTCATCGCCATCGACACCGAAGGCCGGGTCGGCGACTGGAATGCCGAGGCGAGCCGCTTGTTCGGTTGGAGCAAGGCCGAGGCGGTCGGCAAGACCTTGTCCGAACTGATCGTTCCCCTGCAGTACCGGCAGGCCCACAACGACGGCTTCGCGACCTTTGTGCGGACCGGCACCGGCCCGGTGCTCAACCGCCGCACCGAGATTGCCGGCCTGCACCGCGATGGCTACGAGATTCCGATCGAGCTGTCGATCTCGCCGATGCCGACGGCCAAGGGCTTCGGCGCCAACGCCTTCGCGCGAGACATCCGCGGGCGGCAGGAAGCCCAGCAGAACCTCGCCCGGAGCGAGCGGCGCTTGCACGAGGTCATCGACAACATTCCCGCGATGGTGGGCTACTTTGATCGCCACGAAAGGTGCATCTACGCCAACGACCTGGGCCGGCGCGTCAACGGGCTGCAACGCGGGCAGGAGCAGGGCATGAGCCTGCGCGAAGCGGTGGGCGATGACAACTATGCGCTGCATGCGCCGCACATCGAGTCGGTGCTCAACGGCCATCGGCGCAGCTTCGAGGCGAGCGTGATGCGCGATGGTCGAGAAGCGCACTACCAGGCGCACCTGATCCCGCAGACATCGGCCGGCGGCGAGGTGACGGGCTTTTATGCGATGTCATTCGACGTGACCGCGCTGCGGCGCGCCCAGCTTCAGCTCGAGCGCAGTGAAAGTCAGCTGCGTGCCATTGCCGACAACCTGCCGGTGATGATCTCGTACATCGACAAGGACCAGCAGCTGCGTTTCGTCAACCGTACCTTCGAGCAATGGACCGGCATTCCGATCGCCAAGGCCTTGAACCGGCCRCTGGTCGACGTGATCGGCCCGGAGCTGTACGAGCAACGTTCCAAATCACTGAACGAGGCGCTGACCGGCAAGCGGATCGAATTCGAAGTCAGCTCCGACGCGATGGGCATGAAGCGGGTGCTGCACACGCTGTACATCCCCGATATGGCTTCGGTCGGCGAGGTGCTGGGCGTCTACACCTTGACGACGGACGTCACCGCGGTCCGCGAGTCGGAGCGCAAGCTGGCCGAACTGGCGCTGAACGACCCGTTGACCGGGCTGGCGAACCGGCGCTGCTTCGAAGACATGCTGACCGAGTCGCTGTCGCGCGCGCGGCGCGCGGGCACCGGCATCGCCCTGATGTTCCTCGATGTCGACCAGTTCAAGGCCATCAACGACACTTATGGCCATGCCGCCGGCGACGCCGTGCTGATCGAGTTCTCCAAGCGCTTGACGGGCAGCGTTCGCTCGACGGATTCGGTGGCGCGCCTGGCCGGCGACGAGTTCGTCGTGATCCTGGACAGCGTGCGCAACAGCGATGAAGCACGCCGCGTGGCCGAAAAGGTGCTCGCCCACATCAGAAAGCCGATGCAGCTGAGCACGGTAGTGCTGAACGTCACCACGAGCATCGGCGTGGCCTACCTCAGCGCCAGTTCGTTGTCCACGCCGAGTGAGCTGCTGGCCCTGGCCGACGAGGCGCTGTATGCGGCCAAGATGAAAGGCCGCGACACCCTGCACGTGGTGCCGCCGGACCTGCAGGTCGTCGGCGTCGAGAGAAGACGCGGCTGACAGGCAGGGCACGCCTTGTAGGCGTTGTCCTATGCGCGGATCTCGCCTGCGTCGACTGTCGCGCTGGCCGCTGGTGAGCCAACATCGCGTTGCCTGCTGCACAGGCAAGCGCCAATGCAGCTTCCTCCTCAGAAAGACCAGCCATGTCGCATCACCGCCTGCCATCCCAGCGTGTCGAGCAACTCCGAGAGACCTTGCAGCCCACGGTCGACCTGCTGCACCGCCGGCGAGCGGCGCAGATTCCCGCCGATGACCTCGACGATTGCGTGACCCTGGACTGGCTGAAGTGGGACGGCGGCAGCCTGCGGCTGACCGTCACCGGCGAAAACATCCTGCGCCAGCAACAGGAACTCAGCCCGGCCTGAGGCGCACCGGTAACGCGAGCCAGTAACGCGTCAGTGCCTGGCTACGCCGGCGGCTACGCCGGCGGCTGCGCCGCCGGCGCCCTGCACATCACACCAAGCCGGCCTTGTACAACGCCACCAGCGCGCGCCAGGCGCGTTCGGCTTCAGCCGCGTTGTAGATCGGCGCGCCGCCCTCGACCGGCATGTCGGCCACGCACCAGCCGTGCAACGCTGCGTAGACCTCGACGGTCGCCGGCACCTTCGCATCGGCAAAGCTCTGCTTCAGCGTGTCCTTGGCTTCCGGCTGCTTCTGGTCGTCGTTCGACGCCACGCCGAAGTACATGCGGGCCTTGATTTTCGGCGCCAGCAGGTGAGGGCTGTCCGGCTTGTCGGTGACCAGCCCGCCCCCGTGAAAAGACGCACCGGCGCCGATGCGGGGTTGTGTCGCGGCGGTGCGAACCACCAGCCCGCCGCCCATGCAGTAGCCCTGGGTGCMGATCTTCTTGGTCTTGTCGACGGCGGCCTGCGCATCGAGGAACTCGACGAACGCCGCCGCATCTTTCTCTGCCGCTCCGGCCGCGGTCACCGAGCCCATCAGCGGCTTGAGCTTGGCCCACAGCGCCTGGTCCTTGAAGTCGGCGTTGGCCGCGGTCTCGAACACCGGCGCCTTGGCCATGCGGTAGAACGGGTTCGGCACCAGCACCGAGTAGCCTTCGGCCGCCAGCCGCTTGGCGATGTCTCGCATCGCCGGCCGCAAGCCGAACGCGTCGGGCCAGATCAGCACGGCGGGGTACGCGCCGGTGGCCGGGTGGATGAAGGCGGCGTCGCAGGTGCCGTCCGCGGTCTTGATCGTCACCTCGTCGGTGACCACCGCCAGGCCAGCGGCTGATGCCGACGCCGCAGCACCGCCTAGGCCGGCGGCGACCGACAGCGCAACGAAATCGCGCCGGGAGAAATCAGTCACCGTGTCGCCGAATGCCGGCGGGCTCACTGTCCGATCCATCTTGCAGGCTCCTGTGGTCGTTGATCTCGAAGCCGGCGAGCATACGCCTGGAATTTGGAGACATTGTGAGCGGTCGGGCTCAGAACGCACCCGGATCGCCGGGGAAGACCACCGGAGATTCGTAGCCGTCTGCCGAAATGGCCGAGACGCCGAAGAACCAGTCATCGATGACGACGTTCTTCAAGGTCAGGCGGTTCGCCGGCTGCGTATCGGCGGCCACGAATCGGCTGAACTTCCACTGTGGCTCGGTCGTGCTGCGCCACCAGGCGCGGTAGCCAGCAACGCTGGCCTGCGGCTCCCACTTCAGCGTGGTGTCGGGCGTCACCGCGCCTTCGATGGCCACGCCTTTCGGCGGCGCCGGCGCGTTGGCCAACGCGGCCAGCGTGACGATGTTCAGCCGCGTCACCTGGGCCAGGTAGTCGAAGTCGACGAACTCGATCGTGTCGCCATAGCGCACGCCGTTCTCGACCCGCAGGTCCTGGTGCTGGTGGGTGTAGTCCTCGTGCGCCTCGGTCACGCGAACAGCCGGGAAGCCCAGGTCGAGAAACGCCACCTGGTCGCCGCCGCGGCCGTAGCGGTCGGTACGGTAGACCATCTGCACGCGCAGGTTGGTGAGGTAGCGCTCGGCCAGCGTCGCCATGAAGCGCGCGATGTTGCGCGACGGCGAATCGACCTCGCCGCCGTTGTAGCGGCGGCGCCCCGCTTGAGCCGTAGTCTCCAGAGCTTTGGTCCCTTCCGAGAACACGCGCACGGTGCTGTTGTCATGAACGCCGTCCTGACCGTGGCTGTTGCCGACGATGTCGTTGTTGAGATCGGCTTCGACCTGCCAGCCCTGGGCGCGTGCGTATTCGGCCAGCACCTTGCCGCCGTACAGGCCTTGCTCTTCGCCAGAGAGGGCCGCATACACCACCGTGGCGCGAAGGCGCTGTTTCGACAGCACCCGTGCCGCTTCGAGCACCGCTGCCACGCCCGAGGCGTCGTCGTTGGCACCGGGCGCGTCGCTGGTGCTGTTCATGATGTCGGACACCCGCGAGTCCAGGTGGCCGGTGATCAGGATCACCCGGTTCGCATCGCTGCTGCCGCGCTGGATGGCGACGATGTCCATCACCTCGGTGGGCTGCGGCGCGCGGGGGCCGGTGAAGGTCTGCGAAGGTGTCACCACCTCCAGGCAGTTGCCGCATTGTTTGGACAGCTCGGTGAAACGCCGCTGCACCCAGCGCCGTGCAGCGCCAATGCCGCGCTTGTCCGATTGGGTGTCGGACAAGGTGTGGCGAGTCCCGAAGTCGACCAGCGTCTGCACCGTGGTCTTCAATTCAACCGGGCTAACCGCCGCGGCGACCTCGCGCAGCAGCGGTTGTTCGGTGGCCGGTTCACCGGCCATCGCCGGCGCGGACGATGCCGACGCGGCCAGCATCAGACAGGCAATGAAGCGAGGGCGGGGCATGGCGTCTCCTGGTTTTCGCGGCGAAGTCTAGAGCGCCGCAGCTGGCCATGAGCCTTCGCGGGCAATAATCGTTGGGTGAATGAAGACAGCCAACTGATCCTCCCGCCCTCGTTCGTGGCACTGTTCGTCGATCCCGGCCGCATCAAACCCAACCAGCCGCGCGAGTTCATCCAGCAGCGCTACGGCTTCTRCGAAGACCTGGCGACGATGCTGGTGGAGACGGCCCGGACCAAGCAGTGGGAACTGGGCATCGCCGAATCGGACGTGTTGGAGCGGGTCCACGAGGGCCTCATCGGCGGCGGCATGCCGGTCTCTGAGGCCGAAGCGCAATGGGTGTCCACCCGACTCGCCGAATTGCTGGAGTGGACGCCGATCTTTCGCCCAACCCCGTCGTCGGAGCAGCAGCCACCGGATTGAGGCGACCAGATGGGGGCGACCTGTACGGGGCACGGCAGCAGGACTACGATTTCGCGCGTTTGATGTCCGTGCATTGCTGTTGCGAGGTGCCCCATGAGAATCCGTCTTTCTGCGATTCGAGTGCTGACCGCTGTGGTGGCCAGCTCGGTATGGGTTCTTGCCTCTGCCGAGACCGACATGGCCGGATTCCGCCGCGGGCCCGTGGGACCCAGCCAGGTGGTCGTCCACTCGGCGCTGGGCGGATTCATCCTGGGCTATGACATCGACCAGACCGGCACCGAAGGCCTGCTGAGCGAGGCGCTCACCTTGCCCGACGGGCGCGCCGATGTCGCCGTCGAAACCTTTGACCAAAAGACCGGCGCCATCGTCAAGGTCATCAAGCAGCTGTCGGACAGCAAGAGCGACTTCGTCACGCTCGGCATCTTCGGCAAGCACGTCGGGCTGGTCGAGTTCGAGCATGTCAGCAAGCTCTATGTCGACAAGCGCGTCTATTCGCTGCTGGACCCGGTCGATTCAAACAGCTTCACCGGCCGCTGGACGCCACCGTTCGGCGGGCCGGACGACATCATCACCGCAGGTGCGGCCAGCCAGGGCTCTGCCAAGACGGCCATGCTCGGCTTCAAGAACCGCGGCGGCGACTTCAGCTCATATGTATTCAGCTCAAACGTCGGCGCCAACACCTTCGGGCCGGTGATCAGAGTCCAGGATTCCATCTTCGATTGGAACCATTCACCCGTCATGGCCCTCGATGGCTCGACCAACCAGGCCGTGCTCGGCTCTTCACTCGGCTGCTTCGGCTGCCCCACGCAAATCGGCCTGATCAACCTCACCACCGGGGCGCAGACAGGATTCAACGGGCTGGGATTCGGCTACGTAAACGGGATCGCGGTCGACTCTGAAACGCGCATCGTCTGCACCACGACCGAAGACGATTTCAGCGTCGAGTTCTATGACCTGGCCCAAGGCACGAGCACCATCGTCGTGCTTCCGGGCGCCACCAGCCAGGCCCAAAGCGGCGGCGCAGTGGCGGTCGATCCGATTCACAAGCTGTTCCTGGTCGGGCAAACGTTTTCCAGCACCGCGGCCAGCGGCAGCAGCATCCAGGTCTTCGACGAGCAAGGCAATTTCGTCGAATCGCTCAATGGCTTTCATCTGCCGGCGAGCCCGGCGTTCATGGCCTTGAACCCGAAACGCCGTATCGGCTATGTGATCGTGGCGCCGGATCTGAACACCCTGCAGAAGTTCAGTTATTAGTGAGCAGCCATGCGGCTTCCTTGAGAGCGCCCCCAGGCGGCGGCAAACACCGACGCCGCCCCCCGAGGGGGTGAGCCAACTCGGGAACGGCCCTTCATTGGCTCAAGTGCGATTGACGTTTTCACGCGCCATTTGAAATGGACGGTTGCTCTTTTCGCATCGATTCAATGGCCATATCCGGTAATTGCGCGCCGAATTGAATAGACTCGCGCCACCGCAACTGCTTGGAAGTACCGCATGGCCACACTGGCATCGATCAAGAAACAAATCGCTGATCTTCAGAAGAAAGCCGAAGCACTGGTCAAGGCTGAGTCGAGAGACGTCATTGCCAAGGTCAAGTCATTGATCGACAAGTACCAGTTGACCGCGGAGGACCTGGGATTCGCCGCAGGTCGCGCCGCCGCCACGACTGGCAGCGTTAGCAAAGCTGCCAAGCCGGCCAAGGCCAAGCGCGGCGCTGGCGCGCGCAAGAAGACGGCGGCCAAATCGGTCGGCGTCGCGATGTACCAGGACCCGAAGAGCGGCAAGACCTGGACCGGCCGCGGCAAGCCGCCGAACTGGYTGGCTGGCGTCAAGGACCGCAGCGCGTTCCTGATCGGCGCAGCCGAAGCCGCGCCGGCCCCGGCAGCGCCGGCCGAAGCCCCGCGCAAGAAGGCCGGGCGCGTCAAGAAGGCCAAGGCGGCCGCCCCCGTCAAGGCCGCAACGCCGGCCAAGGCAGCGCGCAAGTCGAATGGCGCGAATGGCGCCAAGCCCGCCAAAGCCAAACGCGCCGCCAAGCCGGTGGCCGAGAAGCCGGCCGCGAAGAGAGCCGGCAAGGGCAAGGCCGCACAGGCCGCAGCGCCCGCTGATTCCGGCCAAGCCGCGTCGGCCGCCGCGGCCTGATTCGCCTGCTAACGGCGAGGGTGGGAGCACGGGCCGCGGGAGCGGCTGGTCGCTCTCATTCCCGCCGCGCCGGGCTGGCCGGCGTCTGACCGACGCCGGCACCCGCGCTCACACGACCGTCGCGAGCAGCACGGCCTGCAGCACACGACGCCGTTTCTCGGCCTGGGGCTCGTCCCCGTCGAGCATCACGGCGAGTTCGGCGCTGGCATGGGCTTGCGAAGCCAGGCCGTCGTAGATTGGAATGCCGGCGGCACCCGCCAGCTGTTGCACCTGCGAAGGCGGCAGCCCCTGGCATTCGACCGCGTCATACAGCCGCCCCAGCATGCGGGCGGTGTCCCGCACTTCGGTGGCTGTGCTGTCCGCGGTGAAGGCCGAGCGGATATGGGCCACGTGTGCGCCCAGCTCATTGGCGGCGTGGCGAAAGAGCAGTGCCTCGTCTGCATCCCCCGCGCCACACAGCAAGCCCAGCTTCTTTCCCCGCAACAAGGGTTGCGGAGCACCGACCCGTGCAGCGTGCTGCAGCCGGCGGGCGTCGGCCAGCAGGGCTTGGCTGTCAAGCGATGGCCGCTTGGCCGGTGCATCGGGCTTGCCGTGCGGGAGTGGCGATTGCATGAAGACAGGCAGAGGTGCGAGCAGGGAAGGTCGTGAGAGGCAAGCCTAGGACGCTGCGCGCCACCAGGCCTTGACGCCGATCAAGCCACGGCGCCGCCACCCATGCCCATACACAAATCGTCACGCCGCGCGTGATACGCGCCAGCGCGGCAGCCACTTTGCCGGACCGGGTCCACCGCCCGCTTGACGCCGATCAAGCCGGCTGAGCCCGGTCGACCCGACCATTGGCGGGATGACCAACGTCGCGCCGCAAGACGACCCCGAAACCGCCCGCTTCACGCGCTGGACGGCGGATGGTCGCGCCGTGGGCGGGCGTCGCCTGGGTGAATCGTCGCTGAAGATCGGCGGCATCCATTGCGCCTCGTGCGCGGGCACGCTGACCGATGCGTTGCAGGCTGTCGATGGCGTCGTCAGTGCGCATGTGGATGCGGCGGCCCAACTGGCCACGGTGTTGTGGGATCCGGCGCGCACCCGCCCGTCTGCCTTTGTTCATGCTGTCGAGCAAGCCGGATATTCGGCGGTGCCCGACACGGCCGCTGCTGCACGTCACCTGCGTCGCAGTGAGGCCCGCACGGGCCTGTGGCGGCTGTTCGTCGCCGTGTTGTGCGCGATGCAGGTGATGATGCTGGCGACCCCCGCCTACCTGTCGGGCCCGGGCGAGCTGGCGCCCGACTTGAAGCAATTGCTCGACTGGGGCAGCTGGGTGATGACGCTGCCGGTGCTGTGCTTTTCGGCCGCACCGTTCTTCCAGGGCGCCTGGCGTTCATTGCGTATGAAGCAGGTCGGCATGGACGTGCCAGTCGCGCTCGGGATCGGCGTGGCATTCGTGGCCAGCACGGCCGCGGCTTTCGATCCCCAGGGGGTGTTCGGCGCCGAGGTCTACTTCGACTCGCTGACGATGTTCGTCTCGTTCCTGCTCGGTGGCCGCTACCTGGAGATGAAGTTGCGGCACCGGGCCGAAGA
The DNA here is from genome assembly GCF_056403075.1 of Ideonella sp. P3_A4. Taxonomy (NCBI): domain Bacteria; kingdom Pseudomonadati; phylum Pseudomonadota; class Betaproteobacteria; order Burkholderiales; family Sphaerotilaceae; genus Ideonella; species Ideonella sp. P3_A4. The sequence continues at coordinate 11,026 of NZ_JBFUGE010000116.1, forward strand.
GCAGCTCGAGGCTTCGCTGACCGAGCTGCCGCAGACGGTGCAGCGGGTTGGTGCGGACGGCAGCGTCGAGACGATCAGCGTGGGCGAAGTGCAGATCAACGACGTGCTGATGATTGCCAGCGGGCAGGTGGTGGGTGCAGACGGCGTGCTGCTGCAGGGCGAGACCCAGCTCGACGAAGCCTTTTTGACCGGCGAGTCGCGGCCAGTGGCCAAGTCGGCGGGCGACGCGGTGGTGGCCGGCAGCGTGAACTTCGGTGCGCCGGTGACGATGCGGGTGTTGCGTGCAGGCGCCGACACCCGCTACGAGCAGATCCTGGCGCTGATGCGCGAAGCGCGCACGCGGCGCACGGCGACCCTGAGCCGCAGCGACCGCTGGGCCGCGCCCTTCCTGTGGGCCGTCTTGCTGCTCGCCGCAGCGGCCGGCGGCTGGTGGGCCGTCAACGAGCCGCACCGGGCCGTCTGGGTGGTGGTGTCGGTGCTGATCGTGACCTGTCCGTGCGCGTTGTCGCTGGCCGCTCCGTCGGCATTGCTGGCATGTGCCAGTGCCATGGCGCGCCGCGGCGTGCTGCTTCGGCGGCTCGATGCGATCGAAGGCCTGGCCCGCATGCAGGTGCTGTTCACCGACAAGACCGGAACACTGACCGAGGCAAGCCTGCGTTGCGGCCACGTCGATCGTCTGCCAGGGGCTGGCGACCTGAGCGACGCAGAGATCCGGACCGCGGCAGCGACCTTGGCGGCCTGGTCGACCCACCCGTTGGCCAAGGGCCTGGCATCGCTGGGGCACGGCATCGCGATGCCTTGGCAGCAGGTCGAGGAATCTACCGGCGCCGGTCTGCAAGGCGTGGCACCCGACGGTTCCGTGTGGCGGCTGGGCTCGGCCGACTGGGTCGGGACGCACGCAGATGCACGAAACGGCACCAACCTCTGGCTGAGCCGCAACGGCTGCATGGTCGCCTGCTTCCAGCTCGACGAGCAGTTGCGCAGCGATGCCGTGCAAGCCGTTGCCGCCCTGCGGGACGACGGCGTGGCGGTGACCATCCTGTCGGGCGACACCCGACCACGCGTCGAACGCGTCGCGAGCTTGCTGGGCGTGGGCTGCAGCCACGCCGCGATGAAGCCCGAGGACAAGCTGGCCATGGTGCGCCAAGCCCAGCAGTCTGGCCAGGTGGTCGCGATGATTGGCGACGGCGTCAACGACGCACCGGTGCTGGCTCAGGCCGACGTCTCATTGGCGATGGGCGAGGGCGCCTGGGTGGCCCGCGCCGAGGCCGATGGGGTGCTGCTGGCCAACGGACTGGGTGACTTGGTGCGTGCCCGGCAGCTGGCACGCAAGACGCTGCGCATCGTGCGCCAGAACATGCTTTGGGCCGCTGGCTACAACGCCGTCTGCGTGCCGATGGCGCTGGCGGGCTGGCTGCCGCCGTGGGCCGCAGGCCTGGGCATGGCCTGCAGCTCGCTCGGGGTGGTCCTCAATTCGATGCGCGTGGCCCGCCCGGGCCCGTCGCAGGCTCAACAAGTGCCCGCGAGATTGGCTGCCCCGCCGATGGCCGCGCAGCCAGCCGGCCTGACAGGGCCCTGACGCCATGGACATCCTGTTCCTGCTGATCCCGTTCTCGGTGCTGCTGGTGCTCGGCATCCTCGGCGTCTTCGCCTGGGCCCTGCAAGGGGGCCAATTCGACGACCTCGAGCAACAAGGGGCCGAAATTCTGGCCACCGATGGCGCCGCACTTGATGAACATCAAGGGCCCTGAAGACCAGCCGTCGAAGAATCCATTCCATCGTCAATGGATTGTGAGAACGGAGGCTTCGATGAACGCGACAGCGCAGGCTGCAGCGCCGGTGAACTACACCGACGGCCCCGTCCGCGGCTTTGCGCTGGCGGCCGTGGTGTGGGGCATCGTGGGCATGCTGGTGGGGGTGGTCATCGCCGCCCAGCTGGCCTTTCCTGACCTGACCTACGACATCGCTTGGCTGTCCTACGGCCGCCTGCGGCCGCTGCACACCAACGCCGTGATCTTCGCGTTCGGCGGCTGTGCGCTGATGGCCACCAGCTTCCATGTGGTCCAGCGCACCTGCCAGGTGCCGCTGTTCCTGCCGAAGCTCGCCAACTTTGTCTTCTGGGGCTGGCAGGCCGTCATCGTGCTGGCCGCCATCACCTTGCCGCTGGGCTACACGCAGGGCAAGGAATACGCCGAACTGGAATGGCCGATCGACCTGCTGATCGCGGTCGTCTGGGTGGCCTACGCGATCGTCTTCTTCGGCACCGTTGGCAAGCGCCGCGTGCGCCACATCTATGTCGCGAACTGGTTCTTCGGCGCCTTCATCATTGCCGTCGCCCTGCTGCACATCGTCAACAGCGCGGCCATGCCAGCCAGCCTGTGGAAGAGCTATTCGGCCTACGCCGGCGTGCAGGACGCAATGGTCCAGTGGTGGTACGGCCATAACGCGGTCGGCTTCTTTCTGACCGCCGGCTTCCTCGGGATGATGTACTACTACATCCCCAAGCAGGCCGAGCGCCCGGTCTACAGCTACCGCCTGTCGATCGTCCACTTCTGGGCGCTGATCTTCACCTACATGTGGGCGGGCCCGCACCACCTGCACTACACCGCGTTGCCCGACTGGGCGCAAAGCGTCGGCATGCTGTTCTCGCTGGTGCTGTTGGCGCCGAGCTGGGGCGGGATGATCAACGGCGTGATGACGCTGTCGGGCGCCTGGCACAAGCTGCGCGACGACCCGATCCTGAAGTTCCTGATCGTCGCGCTGAGCTTCTACGGCATGGCCACCTTCGAGGGGCCGATGATGTCGATCAAGACAGTCAACGCGCTGTCGCACTACACCGACTGGACGGTGGGCCACGTGCACGCCGGCGCGCTGGGTTGGGTGGGCCTGATCTCGATGGGCTCGTTGTACTACCTGATCCCGCGCATGTATGGCCGCACGACGATGTACAGCGTGCCGGCGATCAACCTGCACTTCTGGATCTCGACGCTCGGCATCGTGCTCTACATCGCAGCGATGTGGATCGCCGGGGTGATGCAAGGCCTGATGTGGCGCGCGCTCAACCCCGACGGCACGCTGGTCTACACCTTCGTCGAAAGCGTCAAGGCGACCTTCCCGTTCTACGTCGTGCGCCTGACCGGTGGCCTGCTGTACCTCAGCGGCATGCTGGTGATGGCCTGGAACGTGGTGATGACGATTCGCAGCGGGCAGGTGAGGGCGGCGGTGATTCCGCGCCTGGCCCACGCCTGAGGAGCAACTATTCATGGCCCAGAACATTCAAGCCACTGGTCACGAGCGCATCGAGACCAGCAACTTCCTGATGATCGTGCTGATCCTGTTGGTCATCGCAGTCGGCGGGCTGGTCGAGATCGTGCCGCTGTTCTTCCAGCGCTCGACGACCGAGCCGGTGCCGGGGCTGCGGCCCTATGACGCGCTGCAGCTCGTCGGGCGCGACGTCTACCTGCGCGAGGGTTGCTACAACTGCCACTCGCAGATGATCCGCCCGCTGCATGCCGAGACGCTGCGCTACGGCCACTACTCGACCGCCGGCGAGTTCGTCTACGACCACCCGTTCCAGTGGGGCAGCAAGCGCACCGGGCCCGACCTGCACCGCGTCGGCGGCAAGTACAGCGACGAATGGCACCGCCTGCACCTGGCCGGCCCGCGCGACCTGGTGCCCGAGTCCAACATGCCGGCGTACCCCTGGCTCGACCGCAATGCGATCGACCCCGAGAGCGTGCCGCCGCGGCTGCTGGCACTGAAGCGGCTGGGGGTGCCCTACACCGAAGCCGAGGTCGCCGCGGCCGCCGAAGCGGTCAAGGGCAAGACCGAGATGGACGCAGTCGTCGCGTACCTGCAGTCGCTGGGCACGCACGTCAAGTAAAGGAGTACAGGCAAATGGACCTGAACGACATCCGCAGCGCCGTGACGCTGGCCAGCTTCGCCCTCTTCATGAGCTTGATGGCGTGGACCTGGTGGCCGAAACGCCGCGCTGGCCACGAGGCCGCAGCGCGGCTTCCCTTCGAGGGCGAGCTCGAACAATCCGACAACGAGGTGGCGCCGTGAGTGATTTCACCAGTGG
>NZ_JBFUGE010000117.1:0-14989 GCF_056403075.1 Ideonella sp. P3_A4
GGGCAAGAACTGGCTCTCGACCTGGGACAACGGCGTCGCGCGCAGCTTCAGCGGTGTCGACCCACAAGACGCGTGGTTCGACGCGGATCATGGCAGCGCCAGCTACCAGACCAGCGGCGACGGCGTGCTGAAGATCTCGGGTTCGGTGCCGCGCATGTACGTGCACGACCCGGCTCGCCAGGCGCAATGGCGCAACGTCGAGATGACGATGTACTTCATGCGTGTGGCCGACAACAACACGCCTTGGGGTGGCCTGGTCGGCATGGCGCGCACCAACCACGGCACCATCGGCGACGAAGACAAGAACCTGTGCGACACGCGCGGCATCGATGCCCGCATGCGCTACGACGGCCACATCGATTTCGAGAAGGAAACCAGCCACCCCGCGTCGACCGCGATCCTGAACAAGACGCAGTGGTCAGGCGGCATGCCGAAGAACGTGTGGCTCGGCTACAAGCACGTCGTCTACGACCAGCCCGATGGCAGCGTGCGCCAGGAACTTTACCTCGACACCACCGATGGCGCCGGCGGCGGCCACTGGCAACTGCTGAATTCGCACGTCGACCGCGGCACTGATTTCGGCGTTGGCGGCAAGCCCTGCGCCAGCGGCGTGAACCCGGCCGCGGTGTTGACCAAGGCCAAGCAGCGTGCCGGCTCGGAAACCGGCAAACCCAACATCAGCGTCTACTTTCGCAGCGACGGTGTGAGCAGCAACGGGCTGCTCTACAAGCGCGGCAGCGTGCGCGAGATCAAGCCGCCGACGGCTGTGCTCGACTGATGCAAACGCGGCCGTCGCGCTCAAGAAGCGACGGGCCGCCCCTAGCTTCTTGATCCCCCTCGGGGGGACGGGCCGGGCAGCGCCCGGACCTTGGGGGCCCCAAACGCCAGCCAATCGAGGTTGGCGATGCCGCTGCCGCCCTTGCCGACCAGGTAGACGTTGTGCACACCGGTCGTCGATTGGATCGGGAAGGTGAAGGTCTGGTAGGTCGTCCAGCCGCCGGTGTTGGGCACCGTGATCGAACCGATCAGCGGGCCACTCACACTGTCCAACCGAACCTCGATGGTCTTGCCGGCGAAGGCCGCATCCACCGCCAGCCGCAGCCGGATCCGGTCCAGCCCCTTGCTGCCGAAATCGAGTGAGGTGTAGCGCAGCCAGTCGCCGGCGTCGAAGAAGCCGATGCCGTTCGAGTCGAAGCTGACGCCACTCTGGTTGTAGAAGTTCTGCGCCTGCAGCTTGTCCTTCGCTGGCCAGGTGCCCTCGTACGGCAGGTTGCGGATCAGGCTGTTGGCACCGGTCAGTGCGTTCTTGAACACGGTGTTCAGCATCGTGTTCGCGACCATGTCCTGCTCGACGTCCCAGTGGCGCCATTTGGACTCGATCGTCGCGTAGCTGTCCGTCGCCACGTTGGGCGTGTTGGCACCGGCGTTCGAGTGGTTGTAAAGCGCCCAGTTGCCGATGCTGGTGCCCTTGTAGGTCCAGCTGTTCCAGTGCCAACCGGCCTCGTTGTAGCGCTGGAGCGCGTACTCCCAACTGGTCTGCAGCGAGAACAGGTTGAACTCTCCGACGTGGTGCGGCACGTTGTACCAGGCATGCGCCTGCTCGTCGGCAACCTTGGCGTCGGTGAAGGCCTTCTGCGCTTCGTAATTCGAGTCGTTGCCCCAGTTGTAGTAATGGAACGAGTAGCAGACGTTGGTCCAGCCGTACTCGCTGGGCGGCGTGATGGCCGACCAGTCCCAGATGCCTTCCATGAAGATGACGTGGTTCGCATCGACCGAGCGGATCTCGCGGTAGATGCGGTCGTACATGTCCAGCACTTCGCGCGTGGCGGGCGAGGGGTAGTTCGTCGACGGCTCGTTCAGCAGGTCGTAGCCGGCGACTGTCGAGTTGTTCTTGAACCGTTCGGCAACGGTGCGCCAGAACGTCATCGTCTGCGCCTGGTAGGTGGCGTTGTCCCACAACTGACCGGAGCCGCCGACCTTGCCGCTGTGGTCGGCGCCGTTCTGCGAACCCGGCGCGCCGTGCAGATCGAGGATCACGTACAGGCGATGCTTCTTCGCCATCTTCACGACCCACTCGATGCGGCGCAGGTCGGGCTTGCCGGTCGCGTCGAGCTTCCAGGTGCCGTCCTCGTTCATGTGGTTGAGGTAATAGATCGGCAGCCGCACCGCGCTCATACCCAGGTCGGACAAGCGGATGAAGTCCTTCTCTTGCAGGTAGGTGTCCTGGTAGGCGGCGATCAGCGCGTCGCGGCCCGAATCGCCGAAGCGCTGGCTCAGCGTCTTGCGCATCGTGTAGTCGTCGTTGACGCCGGCCAGCGGCGACATCCACGGCTCGTGCACCTGCCAGCCGCCGAGGTTGACGCCGCGCAGGTAGATCGCGTCGCCGCTGCCGTGCTGGTTGCGGATGGTCCGGCCGTCGGTCTTCAGGAAGTTGCTGTGGCCCGCAGCTGCCGTCTCGGCAGCCGCGGCAGGCATCGCCCAGGTCAGTCCGACCGTGGCGAGGGTGATCAACGGGGCGGTCAAGGCAAGGCGTCGCGTGAGCTTCATGGCTCCTCCTGCTGGTGTTGCGGTGGGCATCAAGCCGATCCGCGGTCGAACACACAAGGCGCAAACCATACTGGGCCAAGCCGCCTCTCGGCATTCGGGTTGGTACCGGTTCCAATCGTGGTCTGGCAACAAGGGGTAACGCTGCGGCGTTGGGCCGTCGCTTGCCTCTTGTCGCACCCTCAAGCCTTGAAGGTCACCCAGGGCTGCAGCCGCGCGACCGCGTCGATCAGGCCGGCTTGCTCTTGCGCCTCGATGACCGGGCCGATCGGCTTGTAGGCCTCGGGCGCTTCTTCGATGCGGCGCTCTTCGCGCAGCGTCACGCATTGCCATTCGGTCGGGCCAGCGTCGGGCCGGCACACCGCCCGGGCTTGCTGGCGGCGCATGCGTCGGCCTGCGCCATGGCTGCATGACCAGAGCCAGTCGGCGTGGCCGCGGCCTTTGGCGACGAACGAGTGGTCGCCCATCGAGCCGGGGATCAGTGCCAGGTCGCCGTCGTGCGCCGGCGTCGCGCCCTTGCGGTGGATGTTGCGACCCCGCTCGGTCAACACCACGTTGTGCGGCACGTCGACCACCAGGCGTGTGCCGTCGGCGCCAAGGACCCGCTGCAACTCGGCCCGCACCATCTCGCCCAGCACGACGCGGTTCGCCCAGGCGTAGCGCGCGGCCACGCCCATGGCTTGCAGGTACTCGGTGGCCAGCGGGCCTGCCAGCGCGTAGAGCTTGCTTTCCGGATGGCGCACGCCGGTGGGCCACGCATCGCGGGCTCGGTCCATCCAGCGGGCGCCGACATGGAAGCCCAGGTCGCGCGAGCCGCTGTGGATCATCACCACCACGTCGCCACTCTTCAGCCCGGCTGCGTATGCCGCGTGCCGGTCCATCACTTCGTCGACGACTTGCAGTTCGACGAAATGATTGCCCGAGCCGGGCGTGCCGAGGCAGGGGTCGCGATAGACCTCGCGGGTGCCGACGAAGGCATCGGGCGCGTGGCGTGAATCGGCGGTGAGATGGTCCAGGCCGATGCAGCGCGCGACCTCGTCAGCCAGGCGGTCGCGGTCGACGCCGGCCCACAAGCCATGCGGTTCGATGGCGTCGATGAAGGCCAGCGGGCCCGCGTCGAACAAGGCCTTGAAGGCACGCGTGGGCAGCGGCACGTTGCGCTCGTTTTCGAGCAGCACTGCTTTCAGTCGCGCCACCAGCGCTTCTTTGCTCGGGCCGAGCTGCGCCAGCGACAGGCCGGTGCTGTACAGCCGCATGCCGCAGTTGATGTCGGTGCCGATCGCGGCCGGGATCACCACGTCGGCATCGGTCGCGACGATCGAGCCGACCGGTGCGATCGCGCCGGGGTGGAAGTCCGGTGTTGCGCAGGCGGCGCAGACAGCGGGGTCGCCAGCCGGCGTCTTGACTGACGCGAAGGCCAGCAGCTGCCGGACGGCCTTTTCTTCCAGTGCCAGCGAGGCCGGCAACAGGATGGAGGCTTCGGCCGCTTCGTCGCGGACGCGGTAGACGCCGTTGTCGAAACGCAGGTCGATCTTCGCGCGGGCAAAGGCGCGCTGAAGGCGAATGAGATGAGAGGACATGACGCTGTGCTTTCCCGGGTGAGGAACCCGAGGGCCTGGCCAAGCCAGGCGATAAAAGGCGGCCCCGGCAAGTGGCGCGGGGCAGAGGCCTTCAGCTGCAGCAGCAGTCAGAAAAGGAAGTCGCGATTGTAGGGGCGCCGAGCCTTGCGGCAAGCGAGGCCGGTCACGCCTGCCGGTACAGTGCGCCGCAGGAAGGTGAGGGATGCACCAGAAGAAACGCGTTGCCCGGGGCGGTGCCCGATGAGCGCCGTGCCGGCCGATCGAAGGGCCGTGCCGACGCGGCTGTCGGCCGCTTGGCTGGCCGTGCGCGTGGCGGGCCACGTGCTGTTGCGCACGCTGCGCGACAGCTGGCCTTCGAACCGGGTGCATCGGCATGCGACCACCTCCGCCCTGAGCGATGCACCGGTGCTGGCCGAACTGCGCTCACCGCTGTGGACCGACGGCCGCGCCGATGAGTTCGCGCTGGTGGCCGGCAAGGTGCACAACCTGCGTGTTGCTGTTCGCGCTTTCGACGGGGTGGTAGTGCCGGCCGGCCAGGTGCTGAGCTTCTGGCGCCAGCTGGGCCGGCCGTCGCGTTGGCGCGGCTTCGTGCTCGGCCGCGAGGTGCGCGCCGGCTGCGTGGTGCCCACGGTGGCCGGCGGGCTGTGCCAGTTGTCGAATGCCTTGGCCAGTGCCGCGGCGCGGGCGGGCATTGAGCTGGTCGAGCGGCATGGGCACAGCGCACGCATCGAACAGGCAGGGCCGCCGGACGAGGTCGACGCCACGGTGCTGTGGAACTACATCGACCTGCGCCTGCGCGCACCCTTCGACTTCCGGATCGACGTGTCACTGACCGGCAGCGAGCTGGTGCTTCGGCTGCGGGCGGCAGTGCCGGTGAATGCACCACGCCAGAACACGCGGGTCTGGCATGCCGCGACGCCGCCAACCACCGTCGCGCGAGGGTGCATGACATGCGACGAGACCAGCTGCTTCAGGCATGCGGCGCAACGCGCCTTGCCGGCGGTGGGGCGCCGGGCGCTGCTGCTCAACGGCTGGACACCCGAGTGGGCGGCCCACCTGGCAGGCGAGGGCGGCGATGCCGACTGGTTCTTACCGTGGGTGCGCGCGGCCCGTCGCGCGGCCGGTGTGTGGCAGCCACCTGCTACCGCACGGCAGCACGTTGCCCTCGTCGCTTCGCTGCGCCGCACCTGGGCGTTGCGCCGCGCAGCGGGCGAGGGCGGGTCGCGGCAGGCGGCGATCGTGCGCGCCGACGCCTGGTTGGCTGACTGGGCCGCGGCCGCGCTGAAGCCCGAGCACACTGAGCTGCTGGTCGACCAGAGCCTGCTCGTGCCGCTGTGGCGCCAAGGCAGCCTGGGCGGCCGCCAGTACGACGTGTTGGTGTCGGCGCTGCCGGCCGGTGAACTGCAGCACCGGCTCGACGCAGCCGGCCGGCAGTGGCCGAGAGCCAATTCGCTGGCCGACTTCCGCGTCGATGCCGCTTTCGCCGATGCCGAATGGGCCGCATTGCGTGGCGCCCGAACCGTGCTGACGCCACACCATGACGTGGCCGATTGCCTGGCCCGGCAAGGTGTGCGCAACGTGCGTGTGCTGCCGTGGGCCACACAGCGATCGACGGTTGCCGCAACGGAGCGACAGGTGAGTGCCGTGCCGCTGGTGGTCTTCGCCGCGAGCGCGCTGCCKCGCAAAGGCGCACTGGAACTGGCTGCCGCGATGCGCGCGTTGGGCTGGCGCCTGCGGGTGCTGGGCAGCCCATCTGACGACGCCAATTTGTGGCAAGGCGTTGCCGCTGAACAAGGCCGCTATGCCGACCGCCGCTGGTTGGCCGAAGCCGACGTGGTGGCCCTGCCGGCGCATGTGGAGCATGCGCCGCGCGCGCTGCTGTTGGCGCTGGCCGCCGGGTTGCCGGTGGTGGCCACGCCGGCATGCGGCTTGCCGCCCGACTGCGGTGCCATCACCGTGCCAGCGGGCGATGTGCAGGGCCTGATTTCTGCACTGCAGCAGGCCGTGACGGCACGAACCCGCCCTGCATCAATCGCTGACGCTTGCGGTCAGCGGTAACGATTTGACCGCTCAAGGCGGCTGAGCGCAGGGCGACACTGCGGTTTCAGCTGTTCTTTTGGACATCAGCCATGAATAAATTCCCTAGAGCCATCGTCGCATTGGCGTTGCAGGCCTGCCTGGCCACCGCCTTTGCCCAGCAATGCCCACCCGAGGTGCCCGTTGAGGGGGCGCCGCCACCTGGCCCGCTGCCGCTGTTCCCCGCCGACAACTGGTGGAACACCGACATCAGTGCCGCACCGGTCGACCCGAAGTCGGCGAGCTTCATCTCGTTTGTCAACAACGGCACGCCACGTCACCTGCACCCTGACTTCGGCGGCGAGGTCAAGCCCGGCAGCGAGAGCATCTACGGTTTCCCGTGGGCGATCGTCAACAGCACGCAGGCGAAGCAGAAGGTCAAGTTCAAGTACTGGGACGAGAGCGACGGTGTCGACCTGGACACCGGCAAGCCCAAGGCCTTCTACCCGATCCCCGCCCAGGCGATCACCCAGCCGCATTGGGTCGAGGGCGGTGCGCCGGCCAACATCGATCAGCGCAAGAAGAACGACCGCCACATCCTGATCATCGACTGCACGAACAAGTACCTGTACGAGCTGTACAACATGTTCTACGACCCGACGCTGAAGAAGTGGTTCGGCGGCTCGGGGGCGTTCTTCGACATGAAGACGAACAACCGCCGGCCCGAGGGCTGGACCTCGGCGGACGCGGCCGGCTTGGCGATCTTCCCGGGCCTGGTGCGCTATGACGAGGCGTGGAACGACAGCGTGCCCGAGATCAAGCACGCGCTGCGAATGACGGTGCGCGCCACCAACGGCCACGTCTACCCGGGCTCGCACACGGCGGGCTCGACCGCGGGCGCGTTGCCGATGGGCGCGCGGCTGCGGCTGAAGATGAGCGTCAATGGCGTCGACCCGGCCACGCGCACCAACGACCCGCATGCACGCAAGATCTTCCGCGCGATGCAGCGCTATGGCCTGATCGTGGCTGACAACGGGTCGGACATGTACATCAGCGGCACCTTCGACAAGCGCTGGAACAACGACATCCTGAACCCGGCGTTCTCGACGCTGACCGCGAGCGACTTCGAAGTCATCAAGCTCGGCTGGAAGCCCTGAGCTTCGCCAAGCGCCGCAACGAAAAGCCGGCCCTCGGGCCGGCTTTTTTCGTCGTGTGCGTTGAGGCGCGTCAAGAGCCGGCCGAGGCCGTCGGGCACTTGGCGTTGAAGGCCTTGCCGGTGCGTGAGGTGCAGGTCACACCGGCGGGCAGCGTGACCTCCATCGATGCGAGCTGGCTCGACGCCGACGCGACGATCGACTTGGCGTTGCGCGTGCAGGTCGACGCCAACGCGTACCACATCGGCACCACGGCCTTCGGCCCTTTGATCTTCAGCGCCACCTTGTGCTCGTAGTCGATGATGTTCTTCGCCAGCGAATCGACATGGTCACCGCCGGCCGCCCGGACACGGCTGGGCGCCGGCAACTTCAGCTGCTGGGCGACCGATGCATCGAGCGCGGTCGGGCAGCGCCCGGCCTGCGTGCTGCCGATGCAGTAGTCGAGTGCTGCGGTCGTCGTCACCGAACCACTGCCGAAGGCCTTGACGGTGATGTTCAGCGTCGTGATCTGAGTCGGCGTCGCGCCGGCGACCTGGAACACCACCACGTCGCCGCCGTACAGGCGCGACGAGAGGTCCCACGGCACGCCCGACGCGGTGCCGGCCGAGCAGAAGGCGAGCGCGGTGTCGCGGTCATTGAAGGTCGAGTACGACTGCGCATCGGAGTCACCGATGTTCCAGGAGGCGGTGTGCAGGCCGGTGCTCTCGTTCTTCAGGATCTCGCCGCCCGGGCCGTTGGCGATGCGCAGCATCGTGACGCCGTTGGTCGACTGGGCCGCGGCCTGCCCGCCAAGGAGAGCCAGCAACGAGGCCAGCGCGAGGGTGGGGAACCGGAGCGTGACGGAGTGGTGCATGGGATCGTCCTCTCAGAGGGGGAGCGTGGGGGGAACGCGGGGAGCGGGAAAAACGCGGATCCTAACGGCCGAGATCGTGTATCGCCAGTCCGAAGTCGGCCGATGCGGGTTTGTCATCGGCTGAGGGTGCCGCTGCGTTGTGACGATGCTCCGGGCGAATCGAGCCGAGCCACCCGGCTCGGGGCCTGAAATGTGAGCAAAGGAAACAAGGCAGTTCATGCACCGCAAACTCAAATCGGCACTGGCCAGCTTGGCCGTGCTGCTGGCCGGCCAAGTGTCGGCTGAAGTGACCTTCTACGAACACAGCAATTTTGAGGGGCGCGCGTTCACGACGCAGCACCGGGTAGAAGACTTCCGCCGCTTCGGCTTCAACGACCGCGTCTCGTCGGTCGTCGTCACCGGCCAGCCCTGGGAAGTGTGCGAGCACGTCGAGTTCGGCGGCCAATGCATCGTGCTCAGGCCCGGCTCGTACCGCTCGCTCGGCGAGATGCACATGAACGACCGCCTGTCGTCGGCCCGGCCGGTGCACCACGACGGGCACCACGGTGATGACCATTACCCGCCTCCGCAAAACCCGGGCCAGGGCGGCCAGATCGCCTTCTTCGAGCACGGCGGCTTCCAGGGCCGGGCCTTTCAGGTCAGCGGCGAGGTGGGCAACTTCCATCAGTTCGGCTTCAACGACCGCGCCTCGTCGGTCATCGTGCTGGGCGAGCGCTGGGAGGTTTGCGAACACGCCGGCTTCCAGGGCCGCTGCGTGATCCTGCGGCCGGGGCGTTACCCGAGCCTGGGCGCGATGGGGATGAACGACAGGCTGTCGTCGGTGCGGCCGGTGCCGCCCACGGCACGCTACGAAGAGGTGCGCTACGCCCCGGTGGCGGAGCCGGTGTACGACTGGCGTCGCCGTCCGCAGGAGCGTTTCTACGAAGCGCAGGTGACCGGTGCGCAAGCCGTGTTCACCGGCCCGCAGCAGCAGCGCTGCTGGATCGAACGTGAGCGCGTCACTGTCGAGCGCCACAACGAGCCGAACGTCGGCGGCGCTGTCGTCGGCGGGATCCTGGGCGGCATCCTCGGCCACCAGATCGGCAGCGGCTCGGGCCGTGACCTGGCCACTGCCGGTGGTGCGGTGGTCGGCGCGGTGGTCGGTGCCAACGTCGGTCGCGAGACGGTGGTCAGCCGCCCGGCGCAGCGTTGCGCCGCGGTGCCGCCGCAAGGCCGGCCGGACTATTGGGACGTCAGCTACCAGTTCCGCGGTGTCGAGCACCATGTGCAGACCACCTTCCCGCCGGGCCCGACGCTGACGGTCAACGACGAAGGCGAGCCGCGCATCTGAAGCGGGTCTGACTGAAATGAACAAAGCCGGCATCTTGCCGGCTTTGTCGTTCTCGGGCCTCGCTCAGGCCGTCTTGCCGCCAGCCTGCTGCGCGATCCAGCTGTCGACCTGCCGCTCCAGCACCTGCAGAGGCAGCGTGCCCTGCGACAGCACCAGGTCGTGGAAGTCGGCCAGCTTGTACTGGTCGGCCAGCTGCTGCTGCGCGCGCTGGCGCAATTGCTGGATCTTCAGTGCGCCGATCTTGTAGGCCAGCGCCTGGCCGGGCGTGGCCATGTAGCGCTCGGTCGACTGTTTGGCGTCGGCCGCCGTGATGCCCTCGATCTCCATCATGTAGGCCATCGTCCGCTCTCGCGTCCAGCCCTTAGCGTGCAGCCCCGTGTCGGTGACCAGCCGTACCGCGCGGTGCAGTTCCATCTCCAGGTGGCCCAGGTGCTGGTTCGGGTCGGCATACAGGCCCATCTCGTGGCCCAGCGTCTCGGCGTACAGCGCCCAGCCTTCGCCGAACGCGTCGTTCCAGCCATAGCGGCGGAAGTCCGGCAGCGTCAGCTCGTACTGCAGGCTGGTGTGGAAGTGGTGGCCCGGCTGGCCCTCATGCAGCAGCAGCGAGGTCATCTGCGCGTTGTTGTACTTCGGCGGCGTAGTCGGCGCGCCGACGAAGAAGACGCCGGGCCGCGCGCCGTCGGGTGACGGTGGGTTGTAGTACGGGCTGGTCGTCGCGCGCTGCAGCTCGGGGATCTCGCGGATCTGCAGCGGCTGCTTCGGCAGCCGGCCGAACAGCTTGGCCAACTGAGGCGTGACCTGTTCGTTCAGTGCGTAGTAGCCCTTGAGGATGTCGTCCCAGCTGCGGAAGGGCCGGAAGCGCGGCTGCACCTCGTGCCACTTCAGGAACGCGTTGATCGAGCCCTTGTGGCCGAAGCGGTTCTGCAGCGTTGCCATCTCACCGTGGATGCGCGCGACCTCCGCCAAGCCCAGCGCGTGGATCTGGTCGGCGCTCATGTCGGTGGTCGTGTGCTGGCGCACGAGGTAGGCGTAGTAGGCCTCGCCTTGCGGCAGCGCTGAGATGCCCGCGCTGCTGCGGCAGGCGCGCAGGTAAGGCCCCTGCAGGAATGCCAGCAAGCCCAGCAGCGACGGCCGGATCTCCTTGTCATAGGCCTTCAGATAGGCCTGCGAGATGCGGGCGCGCTCGGCCGCGTCGAAGCTGGCCGGCATCACGCGCAGCGCGGCGCCGAACGGGGTCTTGTCGAAGCGCGGGTCGGTCAGCGCCTTCAGCATCKGCAGCCCCGACTGCACCAGCGCGCGAGGCTGCGTGTAGCCCTTGGCGATGCCTTCGCGCATGTTGACGATCGCCTGGCGGTTGTAGTCCGGGATGCGGCGCAGGCGCTTCAGGTAGTTGTCGTAGTCGGCCGGTGTCTTCAGCGGCTGCGTCTGGTCACCACCGGCCCAGTTGGACAAGGCCACCGGCAGGCCACCGTACTGGTCCATGGGCATCAGGTGGTCGGGATAGTCATCGCCGTCCAGCGCGAGCTGGACTTCCCAACCCAGCAGTTCGTGCGTCAGCCGATCGGCCGGCGTCAGCGTGTCCACCGGCACGGCGGCCAGTTCGCGCTTGACGCGTTCGTTCAGCGCATGCGACTTGGCGACTTCGGCGGGCGCGATGGTGATCGCGAGCCGGCCTTCGAAGCGCGGTGCGGCCAGCGTCATCGAGCCATGCAGCGGGTCCAGCTCCAGCCCATCGGCGAAGTAGCGGGCGGCGATATCGGCCAGCGCGGCCGATGGGGCTGCGGGCGAGGGTGTGGTGGCGGCGGCTTGCGCTGCGGCCCAGCCGGCCGGCAGCGCCGTGCCCGCGGCCACCGCGGCCGTTCGTTTTGCCCATTCACGTCGGTTCAGCATTGTTTGTCTCCAGATTCGGTTGCGCGCGATGTTGCCTGCTGCGCCAAGACCTCGCAGCCGCGGGGCGACCGAAGGCGGGATCGGCGGGTTGAATCAGGGCTGGCTGCGATGCAATCCTGCAGGCTACGGAAAGCCGTAGCAGCCTCAGGCGTGCGCGGCAGCAGAGGCGGCTGCGGTATCCAGCGACAGGTGCTCGGCGTGGCTGTAGACGACCAGGTTCTGCTGACGCGCAAAGCCGACCAGCGTCATGCCGGCTCGCTCGGCGGTGGCGACCGCGAGCGAGGTCGGCGCCGAGACGGCGGCGAGTAGCGACACGCCGGCCATCGCCGTCTTCTGGACCATCTCGAAACTGGCGCGGCTGGTCACGGCGATGAAGCCGGTCGCGGCGTCCACTTCGTTGGCGGCCAGCGCCCCCACCAGCTTGTCCAGCGCGTTGTGGCGACCCACGTCTTCGCGCAGCCAGCGCACATCGCCCTGTGCCGAGCACCAGGCTGCGGCGTGCACCGCGCCGGTGGCCTGCTGCAGCGTCTGCAGCGAGCAGAGCTGCGACATCGCACGGGCGATGGCTTGTCGGCTCCATGGCCCGGCATGGGCCAGCACCGGCAGGTCGCGCGTCACGTGGGCCAGGCTCTCGGTGCCGCACAGGCCGCAGCCGGTGCGCCCGGCCATCGAACGGCGACGTTCCTTCAGTCGCACGAAGGCCGACTGCGCCACGTGCAGGCGCAGCGTGATGCCTTGTGCAGACGCGTCCTCTTCGACCGCGTAGAGCTCGTGTGCGTCGCCCAGGATGCCTTCGCTGAGCGAGAAACCGAGCGCGAAGTCTTCCAGGTCCAGCGGTGTGGCCAGCATCACCGCATKCGAGATGCCGTTGTATTCGAGCGCCACCGGCACTTCTTCGGCCACCCAGTCGTTCACGGCGAAGGGCCGGCCGCCGCGCACACCGCTCACCGGCAGCGCTCGCGCACCTTCGCAGAAGGCCTCGGGCTCGGTGGCCGATGGGCTGTCGGCTTGGAGGTCGGTCACCCTCATCGCGTCAGTCGTTTGCACAGAAGAGCATCGCGCACTGCCGACGCCCAGCGTCCGTCAAATGGGCCATCCAGCGGTCTTCAACCTGAGTCACGCGAACCCAACCCGGGCCCGGCCTGCCGCCGATGGCGGCATCGCTCATCAGCGACAACTGCCGCATCAGCACGCTGGCGCTTTGCCCCAGCTGTTTGCCGAGCCGGGGCAGCGACATGCCGGCCGTGCCCGGCGCCGCGGCCAATGCCTGCAGGATGGCCAAGGGGAGTTCGTCCAAGGTCATGCGCTCGCGTCAGCCTCTTGCAGGGCCTGGTTCGCATGCGCTGGCGCTGAGCCCGCTGCATGCGGCACCAGCACCACCGGGATCGACTTCGATGTCGGCGTGCCGGCGATGATGGCCGTGGCCGACAGCGGCACCAGCGGGTTGGTCTCGGGGTAGTAGGCCGCCAAACAGCCGCGGGGGATGTCGTAGGGCACCAGCTTGAACTTGTCGGCGCGCCGCTCGCGGCCGTCGTCGCCGTCGTCCACCCACACCGTCTTGAGGTCGACCCAGTCACCGTCTTTCAGGCCCAGGGCCTTGATGTCTTCGGCGTTGATGAAGACGACGCGGCGTTGGCCGAACACCCCGCGGTAACGGTCGTCATGGCCGTAGATGGTGGTGTTGTACTGGTCGTGCGAGCGGGTGGTGAACAGCGTGAAGACCAGCGTGTCGCGCCGCTTCGCGCGAGCGCGGTGCGACGGCGTGTCTTGGGGYACCGGGTGCACGAAGAACTCGGCCTTTTGCGACGGCGTGGCCCAGACGCGCTCGCTGGCCTTGTTGCGCAGGCGAAAGCCGCCCGGCACCTGGATACGTTCGTTGAAGCCCTTGAAGTCGTCGAACACCGCTTCGATCTTGTCGCGGATGCGCGCGTAGTCTTCCATCAACCAGAGCCACGGTGTCTTGCTGCGCTCGCCGAGCGTGGCAGCAGCCAGCCGGGCCACGATGGCCGGCTCGGACAGCAGGTGTTCGGAGGCTGGCGGGTTGATGCCGGACGAGATGTGCACCATGCTCATCGAGTCTTCGACAGTCACGCCCTGCGGACCGCTGACCTGGATGTCGATCTCGGTGCGGCCCAGGCACGGCAGGATCAACGCCGCGCGGCCGTGTACCAGGTGGCTGCGGTTGAGCTTGGTGGTCACGTGCACGGTCAGGTCGCACTGGCGCAGCGCCTTCCAGGTTTCATAGGTGTCGGGCGTGGCCGCGGCGAAGTTGCCGCCGAGTGCGAAGAACACGCGGCCACGGCCCTCGATCATCAGCTTGATGGCACCGACCGTGTCCACGCCATGCTGGCGCGGCGGCTCGAAACCGAACACCTCTTTCAACCTGTCCAGCAGCGCCACCGGGGGCTTTTCCCAGATGCCCATCGTGCGGTCACCCTGCACATTGCTGTGACCACGCACCGGGCAGGCGCCGGCACCGGGCCGGCCGATGTTTCCGCGCAGCATCAGCCAGTTCAGGATCATCTGGATCGTGGCCACCGAATGCGGGTGCTGGGTGATGCCCATGCCCCAACAGGCGATCACGTTCTTGGCATCGAGGTAGACGTCGGCCGCGGTGCGGATCTGCGCTTCGGTCAGGCCGGACTCCTGCTCCAGCAGGGCCCACGACTCGGCACGCAGATCGGCCAGCAGGCCCTCGATGCCGCGCGTGTGCTCGTTGATGAAGGCGTGGTCCAGCACCTGGCGGCCGGCGTCTTCCTGCTCGACCACGTGCTTCATCATCCCCTTGACCAGCGCGAAGTCGCCGCCCACCCGAAGCTGGAAGTAATGCGAGCTGATGCGCGTGGAGCCCATCGTCGCCATTTCCAGCTTGTCTTGCGGGTCGGCAAAGCGCTCCAGCCCACGTTCGCGCAGCGGGTTGAAGCTGACGATCCGGGCGCCGCGCTTGGCGGCCGCGCGCAGCTCGCCCAGCATGCGTGGGTGGTTGGTGCCGGGGTTCTGGCCGAAGATGAAGATGGCGTCGGCCTGCTCGAAGTCGTCGAGCGTCACCGTGCCCTTGCCCACGCCGATCTGCGGGCGCATGCCCGAGCCGCTGGGCTCGTGGCACATGTTCGAGCAATCGGGGAAGTTGTTGGTGCCGTACTCGCGAACGAAGAGCTGGTAGAGGAACGCCGCTTCGTTGCTGGTGCGCCCCGAGGTGTAGAAGATGGCCTGGTTCGGGTCGGGCAGCGCGTTGAGGTGCTTGGCCACCAGCGCGAAGGCGTCGTCCCACGCGATCGGCTGGTAGCTGTCGCTCGCGTCGTCGTAGACCATGGGCTCGGTCAGGCGCCCCTGGTCCTCCAGGAAGAAGTCGCTCTGCCGGGCCAGCTCGGTCACCGTGTGCCGGGCGAAGAAATCTCGTGTGACCCGGCGCGCCGTGGCTTCTGCGGCCACGGCCTTGACGCCGTTCTCGCAGAACTCGAAGGTCGACGCGTGGTTGCGGTCGGGCCAGGCGCAGCCGGGGCAGTCGAAACCGTCCGGCTGGTTCGTTGACAGCAGGGTCTTGGCGCCCTTGATCGGGATGTCCTGCCGCAGCAGTGTCTTGCCAACGCTCTTCAGCGCGCCCCATCCGCCGGCGGGACCG
>NZ_JBFUGE010000118.1:0-14708 GCF_056403075.1 Ideonella sp. P3_A4
GGTAGACGACGCGCTCAATGCCAGCCTCGCGAGCCAGGTTCAGCGCGACGAGGGCTTGCGTCACTTCGTCGGGCGTGACGGCGTTCAGCAGGAACAGCGTACGCACCGACGACAGTGCCGCACGCAACGAGGGCACGTCGGTCAGGTCTCCGACGACCTCCTTGACGCCCGCCGGGAAGCTTTGCTTTCCGGGCGTGCGAACGAACGCGTTGACCTGGGCGCCGGCAGCGGCCAGACCTTGGACGACGAGGGAACCTATGGTGCCGGTGGCACCGGTGACGAGAATGCTCATGGAAGTCTCCAGGGGTGGTGGGGGTATCAGCGAGAAAAGTCCGCGACGACCTTGCCGATGCGAGGGTCGGTGCGATTGCGTTCGATGGCCGCGGGGATGTCGTCGAAGCCAACGACTTCGCCGAGCTTTGAGACCAGCGTGCCTTGGGCGATCTCCGCCGCCAGCCGCTCCAGCAGAGCAGCGTCCGGCTTGTTCATGAACCACAGTCCGCGGCGGCCGGGGGGCGTGCGTGCAAGGATGTCAGGCGAGGACGTGCCGACGATGGCGCCRTCCTTCTTCAGCACCTGCCACGAGCGATCGAGCACTTCGCCGCCGACGTAGTCGAGCACCAGATCGATGTCCCGCGCGACCGACTCGAAGCGTTGGGTCCGGTAGTCGATGACGTGGTCCGCGCCCAGGCCGCGCACGTACTCGACGTGCGCGGTCGCAGCGGTTGCGAAGACTTCGGCGCCCGCCCGCTTGGCGTACTGCACGGCATAACCGCCCAGCCCCCCGGCTGCACCGTGGATCAAGATTCGCTGACCTGCGGCGATCGGGCCCGCGTGGTGCAAGCTGTGCCAGGCTGCTACCGCCGCCACAGGGACGCCAGCTGCATGGACGTCGTCCAGGCCTTGCGGCGTGCGCACCAGGTTCGCCTCGGCCACCGTCACGAAATCGGCATAGGCACCCAGCCCGCCAAGCGGACCCATGACGCGATCGCCCACGCGAAAGCGCGAGGCGCCGGGGCCGACGGCCTCAACGACACCCGCGAGTTCGATACCCAGTACGGCGGGCAGCTGAAGCGGGAAAGCGTCCTGGACGTAGCCTTCACGAACTTTCCAATCGAGGCCGTTCACGCCGGCGGCCAGAACGCGGACCAGCACCTGGCCCTGTCCGGCTGCAGGCTTCGCGATCTCCGCGACCTCGGCGGCGGCTACACCGCCATAGACGCGGATCAAGACTGCCCGTTGAGTGGTGGTCATCTCGGTTTGCCCATATCGAAGTTGCGATGACGAGAAGATAGGCCGTTGCATTCGTAAAACGAAGACGCGAAAATCAAGACACGTCGTTTCAACTTCGGAACACATGGACCTGAACGCATTGACCGACTTCGCGCTCGTCGCAACGAATGGAGGACTGGGAAAAGCAAGCCGTGCGAGCGGGAGATCCAAGGCGACCCTGTCTCGGCGCATCGCGGATCTGGAGGAGCAGCTCGGCGTGCGACTCATCGAGCGCAGCGCCCGCGGGCTCAAGCTCACGGAAGCCGGCCAGATGCTGATGGATCGCACCGAAGGGCCGATGCACGAGGTGGTTGAAGCCATGACTGCCGCTCGCGAGGGCTCGTCGGCACCGCGCGGACGCTTGCGTGTCGCTTCGCCGGTGCTGTTCTCCCAGCTGGCGATGGGTCGCATCTCCGCCGAGTTCTGCACGGCTTACCCGGAGGTCACGTGCGAGGTGGTGGCAGAGGATCGCCTGGTCGACCTCGTCGAGGAGCAGTTCGACGCCGCGATTCGGATCAATCCAGGCCCGGACAGCAGCCTCGTGGGCCGGTGCTTCGCCAAGGACCGGCTGGTGGTCGTGGCCGCGCCCTCCGTGCCTGTGCCAACCCCTGGCAAGGTCAGACCCGTTCCGGGCATCGTTTCCACAAGCTTTCAACCCGGGAATTGGACGCTTGACGAGGGACGCCTGGTCCTGGAGCCGATCCCCAGGCTAAGACTTTCCTCGTTCCTGATGATTCGCGACGCTGCGATTGCCGGCGCCGGGGCTGCCCTGATACCGCAGTCCATCGCGTGGAACCAACTGACTCGCGGAGAGCTGGTTCAGTGGGGCACGATTTCGGGCGTGGAGGTCGCGCTCTGGGTCTTGCATACATCGCGACGACTTCCTGCGCCGAAGGTTCGGGCGTTCGTCGACTTCATGTGCGAGCAATATCCGCAGGGGTCTCTCGTACTGAACGGCTAGAAGACCGGTTGTTCGAATTCGCGAATGGTCGGCAGTTCGCGACTACACAGCCGAAGTGGACTTCATGCAGCCAAGCTTTCGAATGTCTGCTTTCCGGCGAAAAAGGCCCTGACAGATGGTGCTCAGCAATACCAAACCAACAACCTGCGGGGCCGCTCGCGCCGGCGCCTCGCGCCCCGCGGCGATTCACCGAGCTGCGGCCTCAGCCTCCTGCGCCAGCGGAGTCAGCAGCAGCGCGTGCAGGTCAGCCCCGTTCTGACCTTCGCACACGATCTGGCCCGCGTCGTTGATCGACCAGGCCATCGTCAGTGTCCATCCGGCGCCCGTCGCATCGACCATCTCGTTCAGGTCTCGCATCACCGTCCCGTCGTGGAGGACAGCGCGGAGGTCGCCCTGGTCATTGATGTTGCTGTAGCCCACGACGCGACCGAAGCGGTTGATGCCAAAGGCGCCGCTGCGACGCAACGCCGGGTCGCCCAGGGTGCCCAGGTCCTTGGGGACGCCCTTGTGCCACAAGGTCGCGTGCGAGCGACCAAAAGGCTCATCGACGTTGGAGCTGCCGACAATGTCGCCGGCGTCGTTGATGGCCGCCGCAAAGCTGGAGGCGTGGCTCAAGCTGCTGATCGCGGGCAGCCGCTTCCAGACCCCGCTSTTCCAGCTCATCGCGTGGGGGGCATAGTTCGACCCTCCTGAGAACAGGATGCTGGCGTAGCCGACGGCCTGCCCCTTGCTATTGACTGCATCCAACCGGCTGTCGAAGGCGCCCGGTGGCGGCGACAGCAGCGTGAGCTGTCCATCTACGTAGACAAAGGCTTGGGCCGGGCGCCCGAGCGTATTTTCGCGGTAGCCGACCGCCATGCCGGCGTTGTTGATGCCTTTGGTCAACGAGCTGGTCCCAGCGCCCACGGCGAGCCCGAGATCGTGCAGCACGCCGTCGGCGAAGACGTTGGCGTGCAGCCAGCCATCGTCGCCGATGCTGGCCCCGGCGATGGCGCCCACGTCGTTGATGTCGAAGGCGTAGTCGGTCGGGCCGCCCCTGGGCGCCAGCAGCTTCACCTTGCCGCCGTGGTACAGGAAGGGCCCGTCGTGGCCGGAGCCGACGACGTCGCCGGACGCGTTGATGGCCAGGCCTTGGCGTGCGCCGAGGTCGGTCACGCGGTAGCTCGGCGCGGCCAGGGCGGCCGTCGCGGCCAGGACGAGGGTGAAGGCGAGGAGGAAGGAGCGGGTTGGGGAGATGGACATCCTGAATCCCTGAGTCGTTGGTTGGGTTGGGTGGGGTGGGGAATGCGAGGTCTTGGCCGCGGCGCGGCCGACTCGCGCCATGCGCGCGCGATCGCCGATGGTGCCCTCTTTGTTCGTGGGCATCAGCGCGAGCCTCTGCGTGCCGAGGCGCGAGGCCATAACCAGCCCACATACAGGCAACGGCGGTTCGACATCCCTGCACGTAGTTGATTACGTCGAGGGTGAGTCTATGCCGCGCGCCCGCTCGGCGACATCCCCAGCAAAAAGCTGAGCCGAGCCGATGTGCCGAAGACGGCGCCGCGATGGACGCCGCCTGGGGATCGCCCCCGGGCGGCGTCGTGCGTTCTCGCACTGTTTCGGCGGCTTCTGCCGGCTGCTACCTACGGCCTCGGCTTGAGCATCAGCACCGTGGCGTGCTGGTCACCGGCCTTGCGACCATCGCAGATGGTCCATCCCTTGTCGTGCCAGAGCGCTTCTGACCCTACTGCGAAAAAAAGCCCCTGCCGCCCGACAAGCAGACGATAGGGGCAGTGGCTTCATCAGCCCTTCAGCCCTCGGCCTTGCTGAGCACGAAGATCTGTGCACGCCCGGTCCGGTAGGGTCTCACGGCGCCCGGCTTCACGATGACCTGGCCTCGGCGCTTGACACGGCGCTGGCCATAGGACCGCGCAGGGCCGCCGATGCGCCTGCCTCAGCCGCCGAAGTCCTGCGCGTGGCTCTTGCCGTCAGTGGGCCACCAGTAGCGCCCGTGGTCGGCCGGCGAGTACGACTTGTTGTCGTCGCCCTGGCGGACTTGGTAGACGTTGTTGCGCCATAGCGAGCCGCGCGCCGTGCCGCCCCACAGGTTGCCGTACAGCGGCCCCCACAACTCGAACAGCTCCGCCGAGAAGACGTTGCCGGTCACCGTGAGGTTCGTCGCGTTGTTCTTCACGCCGAAGCTGAGCGCGTAGCCATACCCCGAGATGTAGTTGTTGGTGAACGTGATGTGGTCGTAGACGCCGCTGCCCTGCAGCGCGAGCGCGTTGGTGTTGCCCAGCGACGCGATCGTGTTGTGGTCGATGACCATCGGCCCGCCGTTGCCCTCGCTTTGCGGCCCGATGCCGTCGTGGTGGTAGACGTCGTGCGCGGTGTCCGCCGCGTCGTGGATGTAGTTGTTGGTCCACGTTGACGGGCGCCCCGTGAAGCCCGTGACCATCTCGAGCCCGGCGTTGCCCCAGATGTCGTTGTGATCCATCAGCGCCACGGCTTCCTTCATCGTGGTCATCAACTGCCATGACTTCTTGAACGGGGTGCCCGGCGTCGCGTGCGCCGACGACACCGTGCCGTCGTTGCCTGGCGGCCGGGCATAGGCGTTCGGCTTGAAGGTCGAATACCGGAACGTGATGCTGTTCGGCGCGTAGATCTGCACCAGGTTGTCGTTCGGGCTCTTGCCCTCGAACAGGCAGCCGACGAAGGTCAGGTTGTCGCCGTAGAGGATGACCTTCGAGGCCAGGAACCGGGTGTACGAGATGACGCTGTTGTCGGGATACCTGGCCGTGATGGGCTTGGTCACGCTCATGTTGGCGGCGTAGTCCTTCAAGTGACCGGGATAGGGCCCGAGGTCCAGGCCCCCGGCGTTGGCCGGCGTGTTGGCGTAGCCGGTGTTCGAGAAGTCGGGCCAGTAGCCCGAGCCGTCGTTCGGCCGCGAGTCCAGCGCGCCGGCCATGGCGGCCGCCGCGGTCGCGAGCAAGACGAGCACCGCGCTGACGCGAATGCCGTGAAGGGGTTGCATGCCATCTCCCAGGCGTTAATGGAGGCGGCATTGTTCCCAGGGCATCCGAAGAGCGCCAACGACGAGTTCTCGGACTGCCCTTGGGGTGCAGGCCCTAGTCACACCCCAATGCCTGGCGCAACGCCGCCGCCAGCTGCAGCTGAGCGAGCCGCGCGGCGGCGATCCCGCCGCCCATGCTGATGAAGCCGTGGGCCAGGCCGTGGTATTCGACGACGGTCACGGCGTTGCCGGCCTCGAGCAAGGCCTCGCCATAGGCCATGGCCTCGTCGCGCAGCGGGTCGTGCGTGGCCAGCAGCAGCAGCGTGGGTGGCAAGCCGGCCAAGCTGGGGGCCAGCATCGGCGCGCCGCGGTAGTCCGGTGCCTTGAGCGCTGCGCCGAAGTAGTGGCCATTGAAATAGCCCATCGTGCGCAGCGTCAGCGTCGGGCCGGCCGCGTGCACATCACGCGACGTAAAGTCGCCGTCGTGGCCGCCGGCCGCCGGCGGGTACAGCAAGGCCTGGAAGACGATGCTCGGTCCACCGATATCTCGGGCCCGGATCGCCACGCCCGTGGCCAGCACCGCGCCGGCGCTGTCGCCCGCCACGGCCAGGCGCGTCGGGTCTCCACCCAGGCGGCGTGCATGCTCGGCCACCCATTGCAACGCGGCCCAGGCATCTTCCGGCGCGGCGGGAAAGGGATGTTCGGGCGCCAGCCGGTAGGCCGCTGCCACAACGATGGCGCCGGTGTCGTGGCACAGCTGGCGGCAGACGTTGTCGTAGCCGTCGAGGTCACCCAGCACATAACCGCCACCGTGGTAGTACACGATCACAGGCAACGCGCCGGCCGCGACATTCGGTGTGTAGACACGCACGTGCACCGGCGAGTCGCCTGCGCTGTCGTGGTGCTCGCTCACGGCTACATCGGCGGGCGGCACATCGGCCGCCGCCAGGATCTGGCGGTACAGGCCGCGGCAGGCCTCGGGCGGCAGGTCGCACAGGTCGGGCATGCCGGCGGCTTGGGCCTGGGCCATCATCGCTTCAAGCTGTTTGTCGAGCATCGGGCGTCTCCATCAGGGTGGTCGAAGGCTGCGTCGCGGCCAGGGTGGGCCGCAACAGGAAATGGGCGAGTGCCGGCAGCAGCACCAGCGCGCCGACCATGTTCCAGACGAACATGAAGGCGAGCAGGATGCCCATGTCGGCCTGGAACTTGATCGGCGACAGGGCCCAGGTGCCGACGGCCAGCGCCAGCGTGATGCCGGTCAGCATGACCACGCGGCCGGTGAACTGCAGCGCGTGCAGGTACGCGGCCGACAGGCTCTCGCCGGCGCGCAGCCGCGCCAGCATCACGCTGAGCACGTACAGCGCGTAGTCCACACCGATGCCGACGCCGAGTGCGATCACCGGCAGCGTGGCCACCTTGACGCCCATGTTCAGGCCCACCATCAGCGCCTCGCACAGGATGGACGTCARCACCAGCGGCAGCACCGCCACCACGACGGCGCGCCACGAGCGGAATGTCAGCCAGCACAGCAGCAGCACCGCGCCGTAGACCCACCACAGCATCTCGTGCATCGCCTGCTTGACGATGATGTTGGTGGCCGCGGCGATGCCGGCCGAGCCAGCGGCGAGCATGAAGCGTTCATCGGCCGTGTTGTTCTTGGCGATGAAGGCTTCGACCTCGTCGACGACGCTGCTCAGCGTCTCGGCCTTGTGGTCCTTCAGGTAGACGTACAGCGACAGGAACGAGCAGCCCTGGTTGAACAGCTCGCGCGGGGCACGCGTCTGCACGCCGCCCAGCGCGCTGTCGTTGGGGATCAGCTCGTACCACTTCAGCTGGCCCTCGTTGTAGCCCACCATCGCCAGCTTCGACAGCGCCGCCATCGAGTTGGTCGACTCCACGCCCGGCAGCTGTTCGAGCTGCCAGGCCAGCCGGTCCACCTTGGCCAGCGTGCCGTAGCGGGTGCATTGGTCTTCCGGCGTCGAGACCATCACGACCAGGATGTCGCTCGACGCGGCGTAGTGCGACGCCACGTAGTCGTTGTCGCGGTTGTAGCGCGAGTCCGCGCGCAGCTCGGGCGCGCCCGGGTCCAGGTCACCCACGTGGAGCCGCGTGCTTACCGCGTAGCCGGCCAGCGCCAGCAAGATGGCTGCCGCAACAGCAGCGATCGCCGGCCCGCGGCGGGTGAAGTGGTCCAGCTGGGTCCAGAGCCTGCCACGACGCGCAGGCGCGCCATTCGTTTCGATGGTTAGGTCCTGGACCGGGTCGTCGCGCAGGCTGCGCCTGGCCGCAGCCGGGCTGACGCCGACATAGGACAGCAGGATCGGCAGCAGCACCAGGTTCGTGAAGATCAGCACCGCGACGCCGATGCTGGCCACCAGCGCCAGCTCCTGGATCGCCTGGATGCGGATCAGGGCCAGCACCGCAAAGCCCACCGCGTCGCACAGCAGCGCCGTCAGGCCGGCAACGAACAGGCGCCGGAAGGTGTAGCGCGCCGCCACCACGCGGTGCGTGCCGCGGCCCACGTCCTGCATGATGCCGTTCATCTTCTGCGCGCCGTGGCTCATGCCGATTGCGAAGACCAGAAACGGCACCAGCACCGAGTACGGGTCCAGCGCAAAGCCCAGCCACGCCAGCAGGCCGAACTGCCACACCACCGCCACCAGCGAACAGGCCACCACCAGCGCGGTGCTGCGCACGCAGCGGGTGTAGCCGTAAAGCACCGCGGCGCAGATCACCAGCGCCAGTGCGAAGAACAGCAGCACCTGGCGCAGCCCCTCGATCAGGTCGCCCATCACCTTGGCGAAGCCAGTGATGTGCAGCTTGACTACGTCGCCGTCGTACTTGGCGCGCAGCGCTTCGAGCTGGCGACCCAGCTCGCCATAGTCCAGCGCCTGGCCGGTCTTTGGGTTCACATCCAGCAGCGGCACGAAGACGATGCTGGAGCGCGCATCGCCGGCCACGATCTGGCCGATCTCGCCCGAGCGCTCGACGTTGGCGCGCACCTCGGCCAGCGCCTGCGGTGAGCCGTCGTACGCGTCGCCCATCACGGTGTTGCCGTCGAGCCCCTCTTCGGTCACCGCGACCCAGCGCGTGTTGGGGGTCCACAGCGACTTCATGAAAGGGCGGTCGACGCCGGGCATCAGGTACAGCTCGTCGCTGATCTGCTGCAGCGTCGCGAGGTACTGCTTGTCGTAGATCGTGCCCTGCTTCGCCTCGACGACGATGCGCACCGCGTTGCCCTGCCCGCCCAGATCGGCCTTGTGCGCCAGGTAGTTCGCGATGTAGGAATGCAGCGTCGGGATGGTCTTCTCGAAGCTGGCGTTGAGCGTCAGCCGGGTCGCCTGCCAGGTGAAGAGCAGCGTGGCCAGCAGGCACAGCAGCATCACCCAGGGCCGGTGGTTGAACAGCATCCGCTCGGGCCAGGAGCCCGAGCCAGTGTCGAAGTCTTCGAGCCGGGCCACCACCGGTGGAGCGGCCAGCGTGTCGGGTGCGTGCATGTCGTTGTCCGATGGCGGTTCAGGGGCCGGCGCGTCGCGTGCCCCGCAGGCTGGCGATCACCCACGCGCCATCGGGCGCGGCGCTCAAGCCCGCGGCGGGCAACGGGCCGGCGGGCGGTGCCGCGCGGGTGAAGCTGCGGCCGTCGTCGCGGCTGGTGAAGAGCTCGCCGGTCTGGCCCAGCAGCACCAGTTCGCCGGGCGCGCGCTCGAGGCCGGCTTGCAGCGTGACAGGCGTGCCCAGCTCGACCTTGTCCCAGCTGCTGCCAACATCGGCCGAGCGGTAGACGCTGCCGCGCAGGCCGTAGGCCAGCAGCGCGCCGGAACGCGTGGCCAGCAGCCCGAAGAAGCTGCCCTTGTAAGGCGAGGTCAGCGCCATGAAGCTGACGCCGCCATCGTTCGAGCGCAGCAGCAGGCCTTGCTCGCCGGCAATGACCCACTGGTCACCCAGCGCACGCGCGCCGTACAGATGCAGGCTGCGCACATTCGCCGCCGCCGTGGGCAGCGGCACCCAGTGGGCACCACCGTCGCGCGTGGCAAAGGCCAGCCCGTAGGCACCGACGGCGATGGCGCGCTGCGCGTCGATCACCTCGATGTCGAAGAAGGGCTTGTCGGGACCTTCGTCGATGAAGCGCCGTGCCTGGCGCTGCGCACGTTCGTCGACGCCCGCTGCAGCGAGCAACGCGGCGGCGGCCTGTACGCCGTCGAGCTGCTGGGTCCAGCTCCGGCCACCGTCCTCGGTCTTCAGGATCACGCCGAGGTGACCTGCCGCCCAGCCGGTGTGCGCATCGGCGAAGTGCACGCTGGTTAATGTGGCTTGGACGGGCACGCGGGCCTGCTGCCAACGCACGCCCCCGTCGTCTGACCACAGCACCGTGCCGCGCTCACCCACCGCCACCAACCGTTGCCCGGCGCGCGCCACGGCCAGCGTGGCCGCGCCAAGCGCCTTGGGTGTGACGATGGCTGGCTCGCCGAGCGCGGCAGGCGGCGTGGCCTGCGCAGCGACGCCACACGATGCCAGCACCAAGGCCAGCATGCGCCGCTTCATCACCTTGCTCCCTCGTTGGCCAACTCTTCAGCGCTGAAGAACGAGCGCGGCAGCGGCGCCACCGGCTTGTACTGCGCCGCGAGCTCATTGCTGGCCATGTTCAGGTAGTAGGCGCCGATCTGCAGGTCATAGCCGCCCCAGAACATGTTGCCGACCAGCGCCGGGATGTCGGGCGCCAGCAGCGTCAGCGTGTAGTTGGTGCGCCAGAGTTCGCCCTTCGCGTCCCAACCATCGAACAGCACGATCTGCCAGCTGTCCTCGTCGATGTAGTACTTGCGCTTGGGCACGACGTGGCGCTTGCCCTCGGCCAGCGTGGCCTCCACCTCCCACACGCGGTGCAGCTCCCAGCGCACGAGACTGGGGTTCAGCGTGTTGGGCGTCACCAGGTCGGCCACCTTCGCGCTGGCGGCCCGGTTGTTGTTGTAGGGGATGTAGAGCTCGCGCTTGCCGACGAGCTTGAGCTGGTGCTTGTCGATCGGGCCGAACAGGTTGAACGCCTCGTCGAACAGGCCGATGCCCGAGGTCACCGAGTCCGGCGTGTCGTAGGCCACCGAGGGTGCCTTGCGCACGCGGCGCTGGCCGACCAGGTACTGCCACAGCCCACGCGGGTTGCTGGCGTTCAGGTTGTCGTGCGCGAGGATGGCCTCGCCGGCCTTCGAGCCCGGCTCGCTGACCGCGAACTTGCCCAGCGCGTAGTAGCCGTCGAACTTCTCAAGGCTGCCTTCCGGGTCGTAGTACTGACGCCTGAAGCTCTGCGTGCCGCCCGAAGCCATCGCACGCTTGCCATCGGCCGTGACCACCCACACGCGCACCGGCGCCTGGACGTAGGTGCCCGTCCACGCCAGGCGATGGTTCTGGATCACCTCGTMGCCGTCYTTCGGGATCGGGAACGGCGTGCCGCCATAAGCGCCCTCGGTGCCCTGCCCGTTGTCCACCAGCTTGGCCCGCGTCGCATTCTTGAAGGTGTTGTCGTACACCCATTGCGGTGCGGCGGCGGTGCGGTGCGTCGGGTAGACGTCGATGCGGAAGTCGGGGTACTTCTTCATCAACGCCTTTGCGCCGTCGCTCAAGCGTGCGGCATGCTGGTCCATGTTCTTCGCGTTGATCGAGAACAGCGGCTTCTCGCCCGAGAACGGGTCGGGTCGTGCATCGCCCGGCTTGTAGCCGGCGGGCGCCTTGGTGAGGCCACCGTCCCACGCGGGGATGCTGCTGTCCTGGTTGCCGGCGCGCTCGGCGCCGAGCGGCGTCAGCGTGGTCTTGAGCTTGGCGGCCTCGTCGGCCGAGACGGCGGCGTGCGACAGCGGCGCGAACGCCGTGGCGAGAGCGAAAGCGAGGTAGTGCTTGCGGTGCATGGAAGGCTCCGGATTCAGAAGGTGCGCGAGACGCTGAAGGCCACGTAGGCCCGGTCTTTCAGCGATTGGCCGAAGCTCAGCTGGCGCGGCGAGCCGCTGCCGGCAACGAGCGTTTCGGTGAAGGTCTTCGCGGTACCGAAGTAGTCGGTGTAGGTCAGGGCCAGGTTCCAGTCGTTCTGGTACTTGCCCTTCAGGCCGATGCTGTAGTCGCCCGCGCTTGAGGCACCACCGGCGAAGTTGAAGATGGCCGACGAGCGGCCGCCGAAGTTGTAGCCCAGCCCCATCGGCACCGACAAGTCCAGCCCCGGCAGCACCTGGAAGTACTGCGGCTCGAAGATCATGCGGAAGGCCCACGCGCCCTTGGTGGTGTTCGGGTCCAGCCCGCCGATGCCTTGGCTCGTACCGTCGGCGGCGGCAAAGATGTCCTTCGTGACCTTCAGCGTGCGGTTGTAGGCCAGCTCGCCGACCACCGCACCGCCGCCCCAGAAGTCGCCCGGCTGCAGCACGTAGATGCCCGAGGCTTGCAGGTGCGCCGTGCGGCCGACTGCGAAGCACGGGTCGGCGCTGGATGTGCCGCAGCTGATCACCGGCCCCAACCCGAGCACTGCGGGGTCGCTGGTCAACGGTGCATTCCAGCGCAGCGAGCCTTCGACCGCCCAGTTCAGCTGCCCGACCGACGAGGTGACGCTGGCGCCCACCGTGCGCACGTCTTCGGCATAGGCCAAGTGGACGTTGCCGTTGACGAAGTCAAACACCGGCACGGCCGGCGTCTTGTCGTGGTACTGCGCGGCGTAGACACCGAACTCGAAGTCGCTGCCGGTGGGGCTGAAGCGCAGCTGCAGGCCGCCCTGGCCCGAGTCGCGCGGCGTCAGGTCCTTGCTCTTGTCGTAGGTCAGCAGGATCGGGTTGCCGTTGGGGTCGAGCCCGAAGTTCACGGTGCCGGTGCCAACGTAGTCCTGGTTCGAGAAGTAGCTGCCGACACCGGGGATCTTGCTCGGCCGCCACTTGAACTGGTAGTACGCCCCGAGCGACACGCCTTCGGCCAGCTGCAACGAGCCCGAGGCCTGCTCCACCGGCAACAGCACCTCCTTGAACTGCCAGCCCGGCACCGACACGATCTTCGCTACGTCCACCGGCCCCTGCGCATTGGCGATGCCGTTCTGGCCGAAGAACAGGCTCTCGCCCCATTGCAGCGTGTGGCGCCCCAGGCGCACCGTGCCCTTCATGCCACCGATGTCGCCCTTGGCATAGACGAAGGCATCGAGCACCTCGCCGCCGCGGCCATGTTGGCGCACCGTGTCGGGCAAAAACTCGTTGGCGTCCTGGTCGCTGAAGTTGTTCGAGGTCGAGGTGGACGCGCCAATGTCGTTGCCACCAGCGAAGATCTCCGTGCCTTGGTAGCTGCTCTTGCGCAGGTACACGCTGTCGCGCCAGGCGCTGCCGCTTAAGCGCGCGCCGAAGTTCGGGCCGGTCAGGTCCAGTTCGCCGAGCAGGTCAAAGCGGCTGGAGATCAGGCCTTTCTTGAAGTTATGGTCGCCGTCGTCTTCGTTGACGGTGCCGGGGTCGACGGCAACGTCGAAGCGCGTCAGCGCCGCCGACGGGTCGTTCAGCCGGTAGCCGGCGCTGTACTTGGGCGTCAGGTCGAGCCGCAGCTTCAGGTCGCTGTCGGGCAGCGCGATGTCGAAGGCGTGGGCAGCAGCGGGCAGCGCGAGCGCGGCCGCCACCGCCAGCGCATGGCGGGTGTGTCGTGGCATGGTGTCTCCAGGGTGGGGATGYGGCTTCGTTGGCCGCGGACTTCAGGCAATCACTCGATCAGGCGGAAGCGGCCCTTTTCGATACGCAACATCACGCGGCCGCGCTCGTCGAAGCCCAAGTGGTTGGCAGGCGTGTAGTTCAGGACGCCGTGCGAGACAACGATCTCCTTCTCGCTCTCGAGCGCCTCGCGCAGCGCCTGGCGAAACTCCGGCGTGCCCGGCTTGGCCCTCTTCAGCCCCACCGGCACCACCCGTTGCAGCACCATCAGCGCGTCGTGCGCATGGGCGCCGAACTGGGTGCGGCTGTTCGCCCCATGGGCTTTCTCGAAGGCGCCCACATAGGCCAACGCCACCGGCTTGATCGGGTTGGCATCGGCCAGTTGCTCGGCCACCAGCACCGGGCCGGCAGGCAGGATCGCGCCGTCCATCTTCGGCCCGCCGACGCGGATCAAATCCGGCGAGGCTGCGCCGTGCGTCTGGTAGATCGGGCCCGACCAGCCGCACTCACGCAGGTTGATCTGCGGCATCGCTGCGGCCGAGCCGGCGCCGACGATCAGCACTGCATCGGGCTTGGCGGCGATGACCTTCAGCGCCTGCGCGGTGATGCTGGTGTCGGGCGGTGCGAAGCGCTCGGTGGCGACGATCTCGATGCCGACCTTCTTCGCCGAGGCGCCGAAGGCCTGCAGCCACATCTCACCGTAGCCCTCGTTCCAGCCGAGGAAGGCGACCTTGCGGACCTTGTCCGCCGCCATGCGCTGAGCCACCGCGTCGGACATCAGCGGCACCGGCTGCGGCAGCGTGAAGGTCCAGTCGCCCTGCCCGCCCGGCCGCGGCGCCGGGGCGAAGGCAAGTTGCACGGTCCTCGCCTCGCTGGCCACCGGCGCCATGGCCAGCACCGCCGGCACGCCGGACGAACCGAGCAGCAGGTCGACCTGGTTCTCGGTGATGAAGCGGCGCGTGTTGCGCACCGCTGCCACCGTGTCGGACGCATCGTCGAGCACGACGAGCTTGAGCTTCTCGCCACCGATCTGGTCTGGCCACAGGGCCAGCGATTCCTTGATCGGCAGGCCCAGCGACGACAGCGGGCCGGTCAGCGAGAGGTTGACGCCGATCGTGATGTCGGCGTGGGCGGCGGGTAGCGTCGCAGCGATGAGCGCGAGCGAGCCCGCCACCTGGCGAAGCAGGCGGTGCATGGCGTGTCTCCTGATCGTTAGGTCAAGCGCGTCAGAGGTAGGTCGACGCCAACCCGCCGTCGACGGGCAGGTTGATGCCGCTGACCCAGCGCGACTCGTCGGCGCAGAGAAAGGCCACCACCGGCGCAATCTCGTCGGCCAACGCCGGGCGCTTCATGCGGTGCGCGTCCTTCTGCACGCGCTCTTCGCCCAGCATCTGCACGAAGTCGCCCAGGATCGGCGTGAACACCGGGCCCGGCGCCACGCAGTTCATGCGGACACCCTGGCCCAGGAACCACTTCTGCGACTGCGTGATCGTCCACACGATCAGCGCTTCCTTGAAGTACTGGTAGCAGCTCTCTTGCGGCACCGGGTGCCTGGCCAGAAAGGCCAGGCCGGCCTCGAAGCTGGGCGTCTCGGCCAGTGCCTTGTGGCTGTCCAGCCGCTGCGGCCACTCGGCGCCGAGGATGGACGAGATGTTGACGATGCTGCCGCCTGCGGGCAGGCGCTCGAGCGCGCATGTGCACAGGTGGCGCAGGCCGAGGTAGTTGACCCGCGCGACCAGATCCACCGGCGCGGTGCCCGGCACGCCGKCCACGTTGCACAGCGCATCGAAGCGCTCGGGCAACTGCCTGAACGCCGCATCGATCGCGGCCTGCTCGG
>NZ_JBFUGE010000119.1:0-14705 GCF_056403075.1 Ideonella sp. P3_A4
ACTCGCAAGCGTGGGCGGATTTCAAGTCCTGGTTCTGAGCCATGTCGGCGATGCAGAACAGATGTCAGTTTCCACAGGGGTATTTTCAATGTCCATCAAGTTCGACAATTCCATTGATGTTGTTTCAGGGGCCATCGCGACGGTTGAAGCCCACACCGCGAAGTCCCGTTCCAGCCGCGCGCCAGACAAAACCAGTGCAGTCGCGGCGCAGCTGCTGGTACCACCACTGAAAGACTTCTTCCACCTCGAACCCGAGATCAGCCTGAGTGCGCCGCCGCTGGCCGGCAACGCGTTCACCGTCAGTGGCATCGCGTCGTGCGACCTGCTGAAGGACATCCCGAACGACGAAGACAACATCTTCGTTCGCCACGCCGACGAGACCATCACCAGCGTCCAGGTCACCATCGGGGCGGTGGGCACCTTCACCGCCACGCCCACCGGCCCCGGCAACACGCCGTGGACCAGCTGGATGCTGTCGGTCAGCGGCATCGCCGACGGATCGCAGCTGATCACCGCCGAGGTCTTCGCGAGCGACCCACCGACCGCCGGTGGCACGGCTACCGACACGGGAACCGTGGTCGTCGACAACACGCCGCCGAGCATCAGCATCAACCCACCGGCGGATGTGCTGGTGCCGGCGCCGCCGTTCATCGCCACCATCACCGGCACTGCGGCCGACAACGCCGCGGGGGTTGCGGCCGTCGAATGGCGCTACGCCGACGGCCCCTTCACCTCCGCGGCGGGTACCAACAACTGGACAGCGCAGGTGGCGCTGCAGCCGCGCGTCGGCGACCACACGGTGGTGGTGCGTGCCCGCGACAACCTCGGCAACCAGAGCCCCGAGCAAAGCGTGACGGTGAAGCTGGGCGACAACACCGAGCCCTCGGTCGGCATCGACGTGCCCTCCATCAATGCACCGGCCTTTCCGCTGGTCGACGGCTCGGTGACCATCGACGTGCGCGGCACCGCGTCGGACACGCAGACCGGCGTCGCGCTGGTCGAATGGGCGCTGGACAGCGAAGCGGCCTACACGCCGGCCATCCCGCGCGCCGAAGGTGACTGGTCGACCTGGAGCGCGCGCATCACGATCGGCGAAGCGGGCTCGCACACGATCTTCGTGCGTGCCACCGACAACGCCCCACTGGTGCCGAACCGGTTCGTCGTCAACCGCGCGGTGGTCGTGGCCGAGCCATTCGAGCCGGCTGACCCGTCAGCGGTCTTCAGCCCGGCGGCCTACCTGGACGACCTGCTCGACTTCACGACACACCGTGCCAAGACCTCGCACGACGGCGAGCCGGTCAGTCGCCAGCTGTTGGTCGACACCTACCTGCAGCCGTTTGCCGAGCTGGTGACCCAGGACAACCGTCCGGTCGCCAACCTGGCCGCCAGCCAGGTGCGCTTGTGTGTCGACGTGCTGCGCCGCTACATGGCCAAGCACGAGCGCGCGGTGCCTGGCGACGCAGAGGCCGCGTACCGGCAGGCCGCCTACGCCGCGCTGCTGGCGGGGCTGGGCACCTCGTACGAAGAGATCCGCCTGGCCCGCGTGGCCGACAGCGCATCACGCGAGGCGCTGGCCAGCCGCCTGGGGATCGGGCTGTCGCAGTTCCGCCCCGATCGGCTGGATCAATTGCTGCTGCAGCCGGCTGACGTGAGCGAGGCGGCGCTGAAAGCCTTGTTCGGCCTCGAAGAAACCACGCTCAAGCCGCTGAGCGACAGCCTGTTACCCGAAGCGCAGCTGCTGATCTGGCAGAAGGAGCACCTGCGAGCCCTGTGGCAGCAGCAAGACGACGCGGCGCAGTCGCCCTTCGGCACGCCGGTGCCGCTGATCGACCCCGACCTGCTGGTGGCGCAGGACCTGCGCACCGCCAGCCCAGGCAACGCCGCCTATGACCTGTGGTTGTCCCGGCAGGGTGACCTGGCCGCCTTCCTGGCGGCGCAGGATTCGGCGCGCCGCGCCCAGGCGACGCAGGAGGCCGGCTTCGACAAGATCGTCGGCGACACGCTGGGCCCGGTGGCCGACCTGCTGGCGCTCGATGAGACGCGTCGGCAGGGCGACGACATCGAGCCCGCCTTGCTGGCCAGGCGCCTGACGATGCCGGCCTTCGTGCACCTGATGCGGGTGCGTGAGCTGGCGGTTGCCGGCAGCGTGCTGGATGCCGAGTGGGACGACGTCTACGCCATCCTGACCCAGGTCAACAAGCTCGGGCGTTATGCCGCCTGGCGCGGCGAGGAGCAACTCAAGGGTCTGATCCTGGCCCCGGATCATTTCCGCCTGCTCGACGCCACCGAGGCACCGGCCACGGTGCTGCCGGCCTGGCGCGCGACGCTGCAAGCCCGCCAGGTCTGGCGTCGCACGCTGGACGCTCGCCTGCAGCAAGAGCAGACGCTGACGCAGGCGATGCAGTCGGTGGTGGGCAGTGCCGAAGAGGCCGCGCT
Organism: Ideonella sp. P3_A4; assembly: GCF_056403075.1. Taxonomy (NCBI): domain Bacteria; kingdom Pseudomonadati; phylum Pseudomonadota; class Betaproteobacteria; order Burkholderiales; family Sphaerotilaceae; genus Ideonella; species Ideonella sp. P3_A4. The sequence continues at coordinate 2,437 of NZ_JBFUGE010000119.1, forward strand.
GCCCTTGCTGCGCCAGGCCTGCATCGCGGCCATTGCTGCCGAGCGCGACCCGGTGCTGATCGCCGACCGGCTGACCCAGGAGCTGGGCATCGACTGCCGCGACGAAGGGCACCAGAAGACCACGCGTGCGTTGCAGGCGCTGGCCACCTTGCAAGAGGTGCTGCTGTCGCTGCGCACCGGGCGCCTGAAGACCGAGCCGCCGGTGCTGGGCACGGTCAACCCCGCGGCCGATTGGGAGCTGGCCTTCGACGAGCACAAGCCTTACCTCGAAGCCGACTTTGACGAAGAGTGGCTGTGGATGGGCGGCTATGCCACCTGGAATGCGGCGATGCGGGTCTTCGCCTACCCCGAGAGTTACCTGCTGCCGGAACTGCGCCCCGTCTCGTCCGCCGACACCAACCAGCGGCCGACCACCGCGCAGACCGATGCCTTCGGCGACTTCCTGACCGCCCTGCGCGACCAGCCGCGCCTGACACCTGTGCAGGCACGCAAGCTCGCCGAGGATTACCTGAAGCAGTTGGCGACCGAAGCCTTGTCGCCGCCGATGCCCGCGGTGTTGCACGGCGTGGCCATCACCGATCAACTGACCGATGCCGAGCTGGCGGCGCGGCGCAAGTTCGTTCGCGACGATGTCTTCATCGCCAACGGCTACACCGTGCTGTCCGAGGTGCCCAACTACCTGCAGGAGATCTTCTACTTCGTGCCGATGGCGCTGGCGCTGGCGTTGCAACAGTCAGGCCAGTACCTGGTGGCGTTGGACTGGATCGAGACGGTCTACACCGACCACTTCGCGGCCGGTGACCGCAAGATCTACCCGGGCCTGGTGCTGGAAGAGGGCATCCAGACGCACTACCAGCGCAACCCCGACAACTGGCTGCGCGTCGGGTTGAACCCGCACGAGATCGTCTCGGTGCGGGCCAGCGCCTACACCCGCTTCACGCTGATGAGCCTGGCGCGCTGCTACCTGGACTTTGCCGACGCCGAGTTCACCCGTGACGACGGCGAGGCCGTGGCCCGGGCCCGTGTGCTCTACAGCGCCGCGCTGGGGCTGCTCGCGCTGCCGGAGATGCAGGCGCCCGGCATCGGCGGCGATGCGTCGCCGTTCCCGCCGAACCCGGTGCCGCAGGCGCTGAAGATCCGCGCCGAGCTGAACCTGTTCAAGCTGCGCAGCGGCCGCAACATCGCCGGCATCCCGCGCCAGGCGCCGCCCATCGTCCAGCCGTCGCTGACGCTGGACCGCTTGCCGGTGGCCAGTGACCTGCAGCGCCGCTTCAAGCCCACGCCCTATCGCTACAACGTGCTGATCGAGCGGGCCAAGAACCTGGTCAGCATTGCGCAGCAGGTCGAACAGGCCTTCCTCGCCGCGCTCGAAAAGCGCGACGCCGAGACCTACAGCCTGCTCAAGGCCGGGCAGGACCTGCAACTGGCCAGCGCCGCGGTGGACCTGCACACGCTGCAGGTGCTGGAGGCCGAGCAGGGCGTGGGCGTCGTCGAGCGGCAGCAAGACCGCGCCGAGACGCTGCGCGACACCTACCAGGGCTGGATCTCTGCCGGCTTGAGCGGGTGGGAGCGCGGCGTCATCGACAGCCACCAGCTCGCCGGCAACGCCGCGATGATGCTGGCTGGTGCCGACGCTGCACTGACCGCGGCACAGGCATTTGCCAGCGCAGCCGGTGCCGGTGTGTCGGGCGCTGCGGCGGGGGCGGCGGCGGCGAAGGTGGCGTTCCTGGCGTTCGGTCGCTCGGAGCTGGTGACCCTGCATGCTGCTGCCGAAACGGCCGCGCAGGTGGATTCGGTTCGCGCCAGCTACGAGCGCCGCAACCAGGAATGGCAACTGCAGCGCCAGCTGGCCGACAACGACCTGGCCACCAGCCGGCAGCAGCTGGTGGTGGCGCAAACCCACGCCGGCGTGGCCCGCCAGGAGGCGTTCATCTCCACCACGCAGCGCGACCACGCCGAAGCGACCGTGCAGTTCCTGGCCCACAAGTTCACCAGCGCCGAGCTGTATGCGTGGATGAGCGGCGTTCTCGGTGGTGCCTACAACTACTTCCTGCAGCAGGCCACGGCGATGGCGCAGTTGGCGCAGTACCAACTGGGCTTCGAGCGGCAAGAGACGCCACCGGCGTTCATCAAGGCCGACTATTGGGAAGCCACCGACAACGCCGCACCCACCGGCGGTGGCCAAAGCGAGGCGACCGACCGGCGTGGCATGACCGGCTCGGTGCGTTTGCTGCAAGACATCACGCGGCTGGACCAGTTCGCGTTCGACTCGAACCGCCGCAAGCTGCAGCTGTCGGAGACCTTCTCGCTGGCCCAGCTGTTCCCGGCGGAGTTCCAGCGCTTCCGCGAAACCGGCAGCCTGCCGTTTGCCACGCCGATGGCCTTGTTCGACCGCGGTTTCCCGGGCCACTACCTGCGGCTGCTCTCGCGGGTCAGCTTGTCGATGATCGCGCTGGTACCACCGCGCCAGGGCGTGCGCGCGACGCTGATCGCCTCGGGCATCTCGCGGGTGGTCACCGGTGGCGATACGTTCCAGGCCGTCACCGTGCGGCGCGACCCGGAGTTGATCGCCTTCACCTCCACGAGCAACGCCACCGGCCTGCTCGAGCTGCAGCAAGACCCCGGCATGCTGCGCCCGTTCGAGAGCATGGGCGTGGACACGAACTGGGAGCTGCAGCTGCCGAAGGCCGCGAACGCGTTCGACTTCGGCTCGATATCGGACGTGTTGTTCACGGTGGAATACACCGCGCTGCAAGACTTCACCTACCGCCAGCAGGTGATCCAGCAGCTCGACGACAGCCTGAGCGCCGAGCGGGTCGTCAGCATCCGTGACCAGTACGCCGACCAGTGGTATGCGCTGCACAACCCCGAGCATGCGCTGGCGCCGATGACCATCACGTTCACGTTGGCCCAGCAGAGCTTCCCGCCGAACCTGCGCGACGTGCAGATCCAGCAGGTGCTGCTGGCGGTCGCGCGTGCCGACGGCAAGACCTTCGAAATCGGCAACACGCAGCTGATGCTGACGCCGCAGGGCGAAACCGCGGCCGTCGGCGGCACCGTGGGTGGGACGACCGACGGTCTCGTCAGCACCAGGCGTGGCAACGGCAGCGCGTGGATCCCGTTGATCGGCAAGTCACCTGCTGGCGACTGGACCTTGACACTGCCCAACACCGAGGAGATGCGCAACCGCTTCAAAAACGAAGAGATCGACGACCTGCTGCTGGTGGTGACCTACGAGGGCCGCACGCCGGCGTGGCCGATGTAGGCCGTGAGCGTGCGCGGACGCCTGCAGCCCGCTTCAAGCCCAGTCGATCTGGTCGAACAGGCGCTGTAGGCGCTGCGCCTTCTCCGGGTTCAGCTGGGTGGCCCAGGCAACGCGGCCACGCAGGTGGTCGCGCCAGTTCGGCAGGGCGTCGCGGTTCTGCGCGCGCGGGCCGTCGCGCACGCATTGGTGCAACACAGCCTTCAAGCGGTCGAAGTCTTCGCGGGGCAGGTTGGGGTGCTGGTTGACGACGATGCCGCAGACCGATTGGCGGATGCCGGTACCGACGCAACGCGACTTGCGCAGGTTGAGCGCGAAGCCTTCTTCGCCGGTGATGCGGGCGAGCCAGGCTTCGATGCGGGCGCGGGCCTCCCGCAGGTTCGCGCCGCCAGACAGCACGATGTCGTCGGCGTAGCGCGTGTAGCGTGCGCCCAGGGCGTGGGCCAGGCCGTCCAGCCGCAGGTCGAGCTTGAAGGCACAGAGGTTGGCGAGCGCGGCCGAGCTGGGCGCGCCTTGCGGCAGGTGCGGCTCGCGCAGGCGCTGCAGCTGCGGCCAGCTCAGGCTGCCTTGTTGGTGCAGGCGGCGCAGCACCGGCTCCGGCGTGGCAACGGTGCACAGTGCAGTGAGTTCACGTGCCACTTGTTCGGGGTAGCCGAGTGTCGTGAACAGGGCATGCACGCGTGATGCGCGCACCGAGCTGAAGAAGTCTTGCAGATCGAACTTCAGCACCACTGCTTGGCCTGCATGGGCTCGCGCGTGGTCGACCACGGAGCGTTCGCGCACGTAGCCGCAGGCGGCATCGTGCGGCGGGATGCGGTCGAGCAGATCGTCGAGCAGTCGGCGCTGCAACGTCATCAGGTAAGGTTCGGGCACCTCCAGCAGGCGCCAGCCACCGCTGCGCTTGGCCAGCAACTGGAAGCGGTAGTGCTGCTCGCCGAGCGGCGCCTTTCGCTGCCATGGCGCGCTGCGCGTCAAGCGCCACAGGCCACCGGCCGATTGACCCAACCATTGCGCCAGCGCCTGGCTGTGCGGCCAATCGGGCAGCTGGACCCAGTCCAGCCCCAACGGCGGCGCCTGCATGCGGTGCGGCCAGTGCAGCAGGTAGCGGCGCACGTAAGGCGTCGGGCGGGTGCGCCAAGCACCCTCGTAGCCTTCGTCGCGCTCGACCAGATCGGCGAGCGTGCGCGGCGTCAAGCGTCGCCACTGTTCGCCCGGCAGCCGAGCGCAGCGCTGCGCCAGCTTGTGGCACCACGGCGCGGTGCTGCCAAGGCAGGCTTCGATGCGGGCCACCAGGCCGTCTGCTTCTTGCGGGCCGCACAGCATCGTGCGGGCGATGGACAGTGCGGTGAGCCGGGTGTAAAGCGTCATGGTTGGCAAAGGTGCGGCACGCTGCCCAACCTGCAGGTGAAGCGCTATCTGTGGTGGCGGAATGCCACGTCGGGATGGCGCCACGAATGGGCCAAGCTAACCAACGACCGTGGGGGTACCCCACGGCACGACGCCGCACTTTCGATCGACGACGCAAAACGCTTGGGCAGCGGCCGCGCGCGGATTATCAACGCGGCCCGGCGGACTCTCACTTCACATTCGCTTCACCGGCCCCACATCGGCCTCACCCGTGTTGCCCACACTCCGAAGAACAGCTGCCGCAACGGCAGCACGTTCTGGAGGAAGCGATGAAAGTCACCTTGATCAACCCACCCCACACGGCCATCGGCAGCCGGATCCCGGACGACCATTTGCCGCCGCTGGGGCTGCTCAGCATCGGCGGTCCCTTGATCGATGCCGGATTCGCCGTCGACCTGGTCGATGCGGATCTGGAGGATCTGCCGATCCACCGCATCGTCGAGGAAGCGGCCCGCCGCCGGCCCGACGTGGTGATGCTCGGTCACTCCGGCTCCAGTTCCGCGCACACCACGGTGGTGGCCATCTGCGACGCCCTCAAGCAGCGGCTGCCTGGCGTCACCATCGTCTATGGCGGCGTGCATCCCACCTACCACTGGGACGAGATCCTCGCCGAGACCTCATCCATCGACATCATCGTGCGCGGCGAGGGCGAACAGACGGCCGTCGACCTGATGCGGGCGCTGCAGGCGAGCAGTGACCTGCGCTCGGTTCGCGGCATCGCCCTTCGCGATCCACAGGGCTCGGGCAAGGCCATTGAAACGCCCGCGGCGATCATGATCCGCAACCTCGACGACTACCGGGTCGGCTGGGAGCTCATCGACCATCAGCGTTACACCTACTGGGGCGGCAAACGCGCGGTTGTCGTGCAGTTCTCGCGCGGTTGCCCGTACCTGTGCAACTACTGCGGGCAACGCGGCTTCTGGACGCAGTGGCGCCATCGCGACCCAATCAAGCTCGCCCGCGAGATCGCCCGGCTGTACCGCGAGCACGGCGTCGAACTGATCAACTTCGCCGACGAGCTGCCCACCGGTTCGCGCAAGATGTGGCGCGCGTTTCTCGAAGCCCTGATCGCCGAGAACGTGCCGGTGCTGCTAGTCGGGTCGACCCGTGCGGGCGATATCGTGCGCGATGCGGACATCCTCCATCTGTACCGGCAGGCCGGCGTCATACGCTTTCTGTTGGGCATCGAGGCCTACAGCGAAAGCACGCTCGCGCAGATCCGCAAGGGCGCCAGCACCAGCGAAGACGCGCAGGCCATTCAACTGATGCGCCAGCACGGCATCCTCTCGATGGCGACCTATGTCGTGGGTTTCGAGGAAGAGCGCGACGTGGACCTCTGGCGCTCATTGCGCCACCTGTTGCGCTACGACCCCGACCAGATCCAGTTGCTGTACGTGACGCCGCACCGCTGGACGCCGTTCTACAAGACCGCCGAGCACCGGCAGGTCATCCAGGTCGACACCCGCCGCTGGGATTACAAGCACCAGGTGCTGGCGACGCGCCACATGCCGCCGTGGCGCCTGTTCCTGTGGTTCAAGTCCATCGAACTCATCCTGCAACTGCGCCCGAAGGCGCTGGCCCGCCTCTTGTTCCATCGCGATCCGGTCCAGCGCCAGTCGATGCGGTGGTACTCCGAGATGGGCCGCCGGGTCTGGTTGCATGAGGTGTTCGAGTTCTTCTTCGCCAGCCCGCGGGTGCGAAACGGACCGGCCCTGAAGACGTTCCTGGGGCCGACGTTGGAGACGCGCGAGTACGCCCTCGAAAAGACGACCCCGGCTCGGCGGACCGTTCCCTTGATACCTTCTCGAGTCGAGTAACCGTGGCTGCCCAAACGGTTGCGCACGCACTGCCTCACGTCGCCTGCTCGTGTCCGGCCTCACTCGACGCAAGCCGGGGCGCTGGTGCGCGCACCAACCAGACGCTCGCCAGCGCGCAGGCCGCCAGCGTCCACACAATCACCGCGCCCGAAGGCAGATCGAACAGTGCCGACAGAGCCAGCCCCAGCGCATAACCGATCGCACCGATCACGTAGCCCACGACGAGCCGGCTGCGGCCGCGCAAGGTGCGCGTGGCCAGCGCCGGGATGATCAGGCTCGAGAACACCAGGTACACGCCGACCAGTTGCACCGAGGCGGTGACCGCGATCGCGAACGCGCCGTAGAAGCCGAAGCGCCCGAGCCGCCGCACCCAGCCCAACCACATCGCCGCGCACAGCAGCGCAGACACGGCAGCCAGCCACACCAGTTGCGATGGGTTGACCCACAGGATCTGGCCGACCAGCAGGTCTTTCAGGTGCTCGCCGCCGTGCGGGTTGCCAGCCAGCAGCAAGATGCCGGCGCAGGCCGCGAGGATGAACAAGACGCCGATCAGGGCCTCTTGTTGTTGCGGAGCGCGCCGTTCTGTCCATGTCAACAGCAGGGCACCGAGCAGCGCGGCGCACACGGCAGCCACTTGCACGGCCATGCCACCGTCGGGCAAGCCCAGCGTATCGGCGGCGATCACGCCCAGCCCGGCGATCTGCGCGATTGCCAGGTCGATGAAGACGATGCCACGGTCCAGCACTTGCGTGCCCAGCGGCACGTGGGTCAGCAGCACCAGCAGGCCGGCGATCAGGCCGGGGCCGAGGATGGTCCAGTCCAGCGCGCTCCAGTTCATTTTTGGCTCCCGGCGGCCAAGAGCCGCGCCACGGTGTCGTCGAACAGGCCGAACAAGTCCTTCGCACCATCGGTGCCACCGACGGTGAAGGGCAGCGTGACGGCGGCGATGCCGGCGTTCTTGTTCAACCATTCCGAGGGCTTGCCGTCCTGGTAGGCCGCACGCACCACCATGCGGGCCGGYGTGGCCTTCAGCGTGGTGAGCACCGACTGCAGATGCGCCGCGCTGGGCTCGACACCGGGCTTGGGTTCGAGCACCGCCACCTCTTTCAGGCCGAGCCAGTCGTAGAGGTAGACGAAGGCCTTGTGCTGGGACACGACCGGCGCGCCTTTGAGCGGTGYGGCCTGTGTAGTCCAACGGGTCATCGCCTGCTGCCAGCGTTGCGTGAAATCGGCCTGGCGCTTGGCGTAGTCGGCCGCATGGGCGGCGTCCACCTGCTGCAGCCGCGCACTAAGCGCGGCGGCGACCAGCGCGATGTTGCGCGGGTCGGTCTGGATGTGCGGGTTGCCAGCCGCGTGCACGTCGCCCTGCGAGCGATCGACCTGCGATGGCATTTCGAGCTTGCGCACGTGGTCAGCAGCTGCGAAGTTGCCCGGCTGGCCGGCCTGCACCTTCGCATTGCCCGACTGCTGCAGCAAGATCGGCAGCCAGCCGATCTCGAGTTCAGCGCCGGTGCAGACCACCAAGTCGGCGTTGCGCGCGCGTGCGATCAGGCTGGGCTTGGCCTGGATCTGGTGCGGGTCTTGCAGCGCGGTGGTGGCCACCGACACGTCGACCAGGTCGCCGCCCAGCTCTTGCGCCAGCGCTCCCCATTCGGGTTCGCAGGCGAACACGCGCAGCGCGGCCTGGGCCGGCAGCGCCGACAGCAGGGCCAGGGCCGCGGCCAGCAGGCCGGGCAGGGTGATGCGTTTCATCATCATCATCGGTACTCCAAGGTCAGCGGTTAGAAACCGTGGGCGCCGTGCGCGCCGAGGCTCATCTGGTATTGCAGGAAGATCTGGTTGTCGGTCACGCCGTTGCGTGAACGGTCCTGTCCGAACTGCAGGCGGAAACGCGAGAACTCGCTCGGGCTGAAGTCCAGCATCAGCGTGTTCTTGCGCGGTTGGTAGTCGCCCGTTGCCAGGGCGACGGCGTTGGGGCCGTAGTCCGGCGAGCCTGCGTCCAGTTGCTCGGTGCGCAGCCCAACCCGCCAACGCGGCATGAACTGGTAGATGCCCTGCAGGTACCAGCCTGACTGCGTCGCGTGGTAGGCGCCGGCGCTGTTGGCGCCGTCCAGGTCGTATGTCAACGTGCCGCTGCGCGTGCTGCGCAGGTACTCGCCCTGCAGCTTGAAATTCGTGCGCGTGGCGTTGCCGTTGGGCGCCCATTTCCACACCGCATCGGCCACCCAGACGCGGGTGTTGCCGCTGAAGGCGTTGGTCACCGCGGTGCCGCTGGCGTCAATGGCCGCCAGCTCCTGGTCGGCCGCCTTGGTCTTCAGCACCGACAAGCCGGCGCGCCAGCTGTGGCTGTCGCCCAGGTCGCCGCCGGTGTGCGCCGCCAAGGCCCACATGCCGGCGCCGTTGCCCTCGTTGCCGCCACCAGGGAAGCTGCGGCCACGGCCGATTTCGGCGGCCAGCTCGATGTACTGGTCGGTCGGTGCCAGCCAGCTCAGGCGCAGGCCATCGTCGCCGTGCTGCGTGCCCAGCAGTGCCTGGTAGGCCAGCGGGTTGTCGACGAAGTCCCAGGTGTGGGCGTGCTGCGAGTTCAGGTAGCCGATGGCCGAGAAGAAGCGGCCGCCCCGCAGCGTGAAGCCGTAGTCCAGCGCCGTGGTTTCGATGAAGGCCTCTTCGACCTCCACGCCATCGTCCGGCGCCAGCGCGAGATTGACCGAGCCGCGCAGCCACGGGTCGATGCTGGCGGACAGGCCCAGCTCGGTCTCGCCCAGCCCGAAGCCGCGTTCGCCCGGGCCGAGTTCGGCATCGGTGGGCAGCTGGAAGCCGGTGATGGCGTAGTTCGCCGGGTCTTTCGACAAGCGCGCGAACTGGCCGGACAGGATCAGCGAGATGGCCGGGTTGAAGGCGTTGGCGCCGCTGCCGCCGGCACTGGCCGCAGGGGCGGTCGGCGGCGAAGGCGGGGCCGACACCGCGGCGACGGCAGGCGGAGGTGGTACAGCCGCAGCCGCTTCGGCGGCCTTCAGGCGCTCCTCAAGCGCCTGCAATCTCGCCTCGTAGGCGGTGCGCATCGCGTCGATCTCTTGGCGGATCGCCTTGATGTCGGCGGGTGGAGGGGTGTCAGGCGAGGGGGCCGCGGCGGCAATGGGCGCGACAAAGGCAAGCGCAAGGCTCGCAGGGCACAGCAAATGCATGTGAGTTCATTCCAGGCGAAAGCGTTTGATGGCGCCGGAAGGCCCCCTCGCAGGCGAGCAGGGCACATCCGACGCGACAGGCAACGATCAGCAGGGAATGACGGGCGGGGCGCGGCTTTGGTAGGCCGGCCAATCGGTGGCGTGGTGAACGCCTTGAACAGCGGCCTGAGGCGCCGCATGGCTGCTTGTCAGCAGCAGCAGGCCAGGCGGCTTGCTGGGCAACGCGCCACTACTGACAACGGCGGCGCTGAGACACAGCGCGCAACTCGAAGCGTGCAGCGCCTTGCTGTCGCTGTCGGTTTCGCCGCCGGTGGCAGACGCAGCCGCATGCGACAGCGCATGCCAGTTCGCCGCCGCCTGCGCCAGCGGCAACAGCATGGCGAGCCACAGCAGCCACACAAGGTGGCGGCGTGAGGCAGGGGCGTGGCGGTTGGCTCGCATGGCGAAGACCGTAATCTTAGTCGGCTTGCGTCACAGTCGCGCGGGGCGGTTTGTCAAGGAATGTCTTGCTGAACGAAGTTGAAGTTGCCCCAGACATCGCGAAAAACGACGCAGCAACGTCATCGCGGCCGCGGGATGGCCCGCCAGCACGACGACAATAGTTAAGTTCGTCGCTCAGCAAGCCAAGCCTTGTGCCTGGTCTGCTGAGAAGCGGACATGCAAGTTAATCCTTGATGGCAGGCGATAGGACTCGAAAACTGTCAACCAAGTTAAGGAGTTCTTGTGAAGAAAATCGTTTCGCTGTTTCAGCGCAACTATGAAGGCAATCGGAAGGTACGCGACGAGGTCAGCCCAGGCGCCGAGTGGGTTGTCCAAGGTGAGGGCAGGGCCACTCGCAAGTGGGACGGCGTGGCCGTTCTGGTTCAAGGTGGTGCCGTGTTCAAGCGGTACGACGCCAAGACCGGTCGTACGCCACCGGCGGGGTTCATTCCGGCTCAACCGGATCCGGATCCCGTCAGTGGTCACTGGCCGGGCTGGGTGGCCACCGACGGTCCGGACTCGCGGTACATCCGTGAGGCCATCCAGAAGGCGGCCTCCGAGTATCCGCAAGGCATCCCGGACGGCACGTACGAGGTCTGTGGGCCCAAGATCGGCACCCGTCATGGTGCCAATCCGGAGAAGCTCGACGAGCACATCCTGGTCCCTCACGGCAAGGACGTGCTCATGGACTGCCCTCGCAGCTTCGCCGGCTTGATGGAGTACCTTAGGGACATGTCCATCGAAGGCATCGTGTGGCACCACTCGGACGGCCGCATGGTGAAGATCAAGCGAGCGGACTTCCCTTACTGATCGTGCAGTGCGAGGGAGAGGAGCAATCCTCTCCCTACTTTTTGCTGCCGCAGCGTCGAGGTCGTGAACCATCCCGAACACACCAGGATTCTGATATGCGATTCATGGCCATCTGTGCCCTTGTTGCCGCCTGCAGCCTCGCCAATGCGGTGGAACTTCAGGCGGGTCAAGTCTGGGCGTACAAGACTCGCCCTGGTGAGCCCGGCTCGAAGCTGACGGTGCTGAAGGTGGAGAAGTACGACGACCTCGGTCGAGTCGTACACATACGAGTGGACGGCATCCAGATGAGGAATCCAGCCAAGGGCAATGTCATCAGCGACGTTCCACATATGCCGTTCAAGGACGCCGCCGTTCAATCCAGCATCACCAAGTTGCTTTCGCAGTCCACTTCTATTCCAGAGTTTCAGGAGGGCTACGACACCTGGAAGAAGGCTTACCTTACTGGTCAGGCTGGCGCATTCGACACGTCAGTGAGCGCCACACTTGACGCCATGCTCGGTGCCAAGTGGGAGGTGAAAAAGTGAGTCGGAAGCCTGACCCCTCCGTTGAGATAACGGCGTCCTCGCCGATGTGACACCTACATTGAACGTTAGACTCTCCGCATGTCTCGTATCACCTTCTTTGGGAACCCTTGGCCAGAAGGGCATCGAATTCAAGAGTTCGAATGGCTCTCGAGCGAGAGAGTCGGTCAAATTTGGTTTGATCTGCACCTCAAGACGGAGGGCTATGACGCTGAGCGCGAGATCGTCGGCAACGAGGAAGCCGGGTACGCGTCAGATTGGGAGGCTCCAGCCGTTTGGACCAACTTTCACGCGTGCACGTTGTCCTCAAACTACTGGCACGATGGTGGCTTTGCCGTAGGCGGTATTGGCAAGGTCTCGTTGGAGTCTCTGGACGGCATGGAAGTGTCGGTAGACAGTCCGCCTCCAGAAGACGTTGAAGACAACGCTTTTCACGTCTACTTGCTTGGACACGACGCAGCGGCGCAGCATCGAATCAAGTTCTCACGTATTCCGGGCACCGACCGCTTCAACATCCACTGGGTAGGCAAGCTCGCACTGGCTTATGTTGGTGATTGCGAGTATCGGTACGAATTCGAAGCCAACATCTTTGATGTCCAGGCACCCAATCTGCCCGGGGCCTAGCAGGAGCTCTCAATGAATCACGTCTCGCGGCTGCTGCCCTCTCGAATGGGCACCCTGGCCTTGGCACTCGCTCCCGCCGTGTGGGCCTTCAGCGCCAGCGCGGCGCCCATTTCGGCCACCTTCGCCCCCACCTCGGCCGACCTGCCCAACCCGGACCGTGGCT
>NZ_JBFUGE010000120.1:0-14701 GCF_056403075.1 Ideonella sp. P3_A4
GCCTGCAGGTCGGCCAGCGCATGCGTCTGGCCACCTTTGCCGGCTATGGCCTGGTGCTGTGCACCTGCGCCGACTTTCGCGCCGCCGCCGCGCAGACCTGTCGCTTCGAGGGCCTCGCGCACGATCTCGGCCGGTCGGAGATCGTCGAGGGCGACAGCGTCGCGCACTACTTCTGGCATTCGCCCTGGCTCGACCAGCCCGGCGCGCGCCAGCTGAGCGAAAGTGTCGTCGCCGGCATTCGGGCCTTTGCGCACTGGCTGGCCGGCGGCGCGCTGCCGGCCAGCGAGGTGCGCTTCACCCATGCGCGGCCGGCCGATGTGCCGATCGAGGTCTACGAGCAGGCGCTCGGCGTGCCGGTGTCTTTTGGCGCACCGGTCACCGAGCTGCGATTCCCGTCGGCGGTGCTCGATGCGCAGATCCCCCATGCCGACACCAGTCTGTTCCCCGAGCTGGAGCGGCTGGCCGGCGAGCGGCTGCAGGCGCGCGACCGCGAAGCGCAAGAGCCGCCGCTCCTGCGCCAGGTGCGCGAGCAGGTGCAGGCCCGGCTGATGCACGACCGCGCGACGCTCGGTGAGGTGGCCGCCGCACTGGCCTTGTCGGGCCGCTCGCTGCAGCGCCGCTTGACCGAGGCCGGCATGCCTTTCACCGCCCTCGTCGACGAGACCCGGCGCGAGCTGGCCCCGCGCTACCTGCGTGACGCCAGCCTGAGCCTGACCGAGGTCGCCTTCCTGCTCGGTTACAGCCAGCAGAGCAGCTTCAACCACGCGTTCCGGGCCTGGTTCAACTGCACGCCGGCGGCCTGGCGCGCGCAAGCCCTGCAAGCCGCCTCGGCCTCCATGGCCTGAACGGGCCACGGCTCGCGCAAAGCCAGCCACAATTGCCCGATCCGGCCACCTCGGCCACCGTGACTTTTTCTCTCTGCAGCAGCCATGCCCCAACGCGTTCTCACCGGCATCACCACCACCGGCACCCTGCACCTCGGCAATTACGTCGGCGCGATCCGTCCGGCCATCGCGGCCAGCCACGAGGCCGCGGTCGAGAGCTTCTACTTCATGGCCGACTACCACGCGCTGATCAAGTGCGACGACCCCGACCGCATCGAGCGCTCGCGGCTGCAGATCGCCGCCACCTGGCTGGCGGCCGGGCTGGACACCGAGCGCTCGACCTTCTACCGTCAGAGCGACATCCCCGAGATCCCCGAGCTGACCTGGTTGCTGACCTGCGTCACCTCGAAGGGCCAGATGAACCGCGCCCATGCCTACAAGGCCTCGGTCGATGCGAACGTCGCGGCCGGCGAAGACCCGGACGCGAACGTCTCGATGGGGCTGTACAGCTACCCGATCCTGATGGCTGCCGACATCCTGATGTTCAACGCCCACCGCGTGCCGGTCGGCAAGGACCAGGTCCAGCACATCGAGATGGCGCGCGACGTTGCCCAGCGTTTCAACCATCTCTTCGGGCAAGGCCAGGAATTCTTCGTGCTGCCCGACGCCCAGGTCGACGCCGAGATGGAGCTGCTGCCGGGGCTGGACGGTCGCAAGATGAGCAAGAGCTACGACAACGCCATTCCCCTGTTCGAAGGCGGCGCGAAGGCGCTGCGCGAGGCGATTGCGCGCATCGTGACCGACTCGCGCCTGCCCGGCGAGCCGAAAGAGCCCGAAGGCAGCGCGCTGGTGACGATCTACGACGCGTTCGCGACGACGGCGCAGCGGGCCGCCTTCCGCGCCGAGTTGCGCGGTGGCTTGGGCTGGGGCGACGCCAAGCAGCGCCTGTATGACCAGATCAACGCCGAGATCGGCCCGATGCGCGACAAGTACGAGACGCTGATGGCCCACCCGGAGCAGATCGAAGAGACGCTGCAAGCCGGCGCGGCCAAAGCCCGCGCCATCGCCGCGCCGCTGCTGGCCACGCTGCGCGAGGCGGTCGGCCTGCGCCGCTTCCAGCCGTTGAAGGCAGCTGCAGCCGAAGCGCCGAAGGCCAAGGCCGCGCTGCCGGTGTTCAAGCAGTACCGCGAGGCCGACGGCCGCTTCTACTTCAAGCTCAGCGCCCACGACGGCCGCGTGCTGCTGCAAAGCGAAGGCTTTGCCGGTGGCCGCGACGCTGGCGAGTGGGTCAAGAAGCTGAAGACCGAAGGCGCCGCCGCGCTGGCCGCAGCACCTGTGGCGCGTGGCGACGGGGTCGAGGCGGACGAGGTGGCCGATGCGCTGGCGGCGCTGATCGCGGCGGCCGCCGAGTAATTCAACACGAGCGACGGGAGGCGCCGATGTACAGCAAACCGATGCTGGCCGGTTGGGGCGACATGGACTTCAACGCCCACATGAAGAACACCGCCTTCCTCGACAAGTCAGCCGACCTGCGGATGCTGTTCTTCGCCGAGCACGGCTTTCCGATGGCCGAGTTCCGCCGGCTGCAGATCGGCCCGGTGATCATGAAAGACGAGCTCGAGTACCACAAGGAAGTTGGCCTGCTGCAGACCATCGACGTCTCGCTGGCACTGGCCGGCCTGTCCGAAGACGGCAGCCGTTTCCTGATGCGCAACGAGATCCGTCGCGCCGACGACAGCAAGCTCTGCGCCCGCGTCACCAGCGCCGGCGGTTGGCTGAACCTGGCCGAGCGCCGCCTGGTGGCGCCGCCGCCCGCGCTGCTCGGCGCCTTGAGCGCGCTGCCGCACACCGACGATTTCTCGGTGCTGCCTTCAAGCCTGCGCGCCTGAGGTCACGGCCATGCTCGACAGCCTGCTGGCCAGCATCAACAAGTTCAGCCCCTTCCTGCTGTTGCTGCTGGCGGTGACCTTCGCCTGGTGGTGGCGGCGCGACCAGGCGCTGCGGCGCGAAGCCTTCATCCGCGACGCGCAACTGCCGCGCGGCCTGTACGACGCGCTGCGCAAGCGCCGGCCCGAGCTGAACCTGAAGGACTGCCAGCTGGTCAACACCGCGCTGCGCCAGTTCTTCCTCGCCCACCTGAAGAGCGGCCGGCGCTATGTGTCGATGCCGTCGCAGGTGGTCGACGACCTGTGGCACGAGTTCATCCTGCACACCCGCAATTACGAAGAGTTCTGCCGCCGCGCGTTCGGCCGTTTCCTGCACCACACGCCGGCCGCCGTGCTGGGCAGCAGTGGTGGCAAGACCAACGCGGGGCTGCGACGCTGCTGGTGGCATGTGTGCAAGCTGGAAAACATCAACCCGCGACAAGCGACGCGCCTGCCGCTGCTGTTCGCCCTCGACCACAAGCTGGGCATCGCCGGCGGCTTCGTCTACGCGATCGACTGCGCCAACACCTTGCGCCGCGCCGACGACGGCAGCGTCGTCTACTGCGGAGCCGACCTCGGCACCTACGGCGAAGGCAACTTCGGCGACGGTGGCGGCAGCGCCAGCGGCTGGAGCTTCAGCGGCTTCAGCTTTGGCGGTGATGGGGGTGGCGACGGTGGCGGTGATGGCGGGGGTTGTGGTGGTGGGGGCTGCGGCGGCGATTGACAACGTGCGCCTTGGCGCCGGCCGGAGACGAATCCGCGTCGCGGCGTGACTTCGTTGACGGGCTGCGCCGGCGACGCCCCGGATAATTCCGCCCACAACAAAAGTGGACGGAGCGGACACGACAGCGCAGAGGAAGCCTGAGGCTTCGGCCGTGCAAGCAGTGGGCAACGACCACTCCCTTTCACGCCCTGAAACCGCCTTTGTCTTGTCGATGGATTCCTCTGCTGTCCAACTGATCTTCGCCGGTGAGGTGCTCGACGGCTTTGCCCTCGCCGAGGTGAAACAACGCCTGGCGCAGCGCCTGAAGCTCGACGAGGCGCGGCTGCGCAGCCTGTTCTCCGGCCAGCGCGTGGTGCTCAAGCGCGGCTTGAGCGCCGAGACTGCCGCCCACTGGGTCGCGCAGTTTCGCGAGATGGGCGCGCGGCTGCACATCGAGCACGCACCCGCCGATGCCGAATCCGCGGTCAAACCGCCAGCAGCGCCTGCACCGGTCACACCCGTCGCGCCGGCACCGCTGAGCCTGGCACCCCTGGCGCCGCCACCAGCACCGCGCGATCCGTACGCCGCACCGGCACCGCCGCCGATCGCGGTCAACACGCCGCCGGTCACTGAAGAGATCACCTGCCCGTCCTGTGGCGAGCGACAACCCAAACGCATCCTCTGCCGCAACTGCGCCTGCGACATGCCGCGCGGCATCGCCGCCCGCGAAGAAGAAGCCGCGGCCGAACGGGCACGGCGAAACGAAGAGATCCTGGCCCGACGCGGTGGGCGCCGCGGTGCGGCGGCGGGCACGCCATCGCGCAGCCCGTCGGGCTTCGCCGCCTCGCGTGTCGGGCGGATCGAGGTCAGCGAAGACGACGCACCGCTGTTCGGCCTGTCGTTCGAGGGCCGCATCGGCCGCATGCGCAACTTCCTCGGTGGCCTGCTGATCCTGACAGCCATCGTCTGGCTGGGCATCCTGGCTGCGCTGGCACCGAACCGCTTCACGCTGGTTCTGCTGGTGCTGGGCCTGGCGTTCACGATGGTCTGGGGCATCCGGCTGACGGTGCTGCGCCTGCACGACGTCAACCGCAGCGGCTGGTGGGTGCTGGTGCTGCTGGTCCCGACCCTGGGCAACCTGGCGAGCCTGGTTCTGTCGTTGTGGCCGGGGGATGCCGACGACAACGACTACGGCCCGCCGCCGTCGCAAGACGGCTCGCTGCCGGCCATCGCGGTGCTGGTGGTGCTGTGCCTGAGCCTGGTGGCAGGCTGGCAGATGGCGTGGTCGGCGATCCAGCGCCAGGCCGCACAGATCGAAGAAGAAGCCGGCAACGAAGACGGCAGCAGCGCCAGCGCCGAAGACCCCTTGCCGCCCGCCAGCGAGCTGATCCGCGTGCTGCACAGCGATGCGGCGGTCGGTGAGTTCCACCGCTACATGGACACGCCGGGCCACCGAGCCTTTGCCGTCTCCAGCGCCGGCGCCTGGGGCTGGCACGGCGGTGCCGCGCGGCCCGACCAGGCGATCGAGAGCGCGCTGGCCGACTGCGAACGCCGCCGCAGCCCGTACACCCCCAACTGCCGGGTGGTGCATGTGAACGACCAGTGGGCGATGAACTGACGCGCCGGCGCATGGCCACCCGATGAACGAACAACACGAGCACTTCCCGAACGCGTTCCAGGCTTTCTTGCTGATCGTCGCGCTGTTCCTCGCCGAGGTGTTGTTCGGCGCCTTGCTCAGAGACTTCAACGGCGTGCTCGGCCTCGGTCGATGGTCGCTCGACGCGCTCGAGGTGGTGCTGGCCAACGGGCTGGTGCTGAGCGTGGTGTTGCACCGCAAGGGCTTGAGCCACCGRGCCCTGATTCACCCATCCAGCGCGTCGCCCCAAGCGACCTTCTGGCTGCTGCTGGGGCCGATCCTGGCGGTCACGCCGGTGATGGTGCTGGTGCTGGGTGTGCTCAACGACTGGCTGACGCAACTGCTGCCGCTATCGGCTTGGGAGCAGGCTGCGTTCGAGCACATGGCCGAAGGTGGCTTCGTCGCGGTGACGACGGTCTGCCTGCTGGGGCCGGTGCTCGAAGAGCTGCTGTTTCGCGGCATCGTGCTGCGCAGCTTTCTGCACCAGTACCCGCGCGGCGCGGCGATCACCGGCTCGGCCCTGCTGTTCGGTTTTGCCCATATGAACATCCACCAGTTCCTGGTGGCGATGGTGATCGGCACGCTGTCGGGCTGGCTTTACGACCGCACCCGCTCGCTGCTGCCCTGCATCACGCTGCACGTGGCGTTCAACAGCAGCATCACGCTGCTCGGCCAATGGGCCGAAGACCTTCCGGACGAGACGGAGCTGCCGCTGTTGGCCTGGCTGGTGGCCTTGGGCCTGGGTGCACTCGGTTTTGGCCTGCTGCGCCGGTTGCTGATGCGACCGGCAGTGCGCAGCTAGAACTGGTACTGCACGCGCACCGTGAACATGCCGCCGCGCTTGCTGTAGACGGTGCCCAGCAGGTAGGCCGCCTGGTACAGCAAGGCCTTGTCCGGGCCGCTGCCCTGGCCGAGGTCGACATGGCCGAAGAAGGCCGGGCCGGCGCGGTGCGACTGGCGGCTGTTCTCGTTCCAATGGCTCCAGTGGCCGAGCTCGCCGAAGCCCTGCAGGCCGAAGTCCATCAGCGGGTGCCAGCGGTGGCGCACCTGCCACTGGTACTTCATCTGGATCGGTTGGCCCTCTTCGGGCTCGAAGCTGCGCTCGAAGAAGATGTTCGCATTCAGCTGCGTGCGGCCCCAATCCGTCTGCAGCACCGGGCCGTATTCCAGCGCGTAGGCTTTGCCGCCGTAACCGGACTCGCGGATCAGGCTGGCGTGCAGCGCCAGGTCGAACGGCCATTCGCCCTGCGTCAGCAGAACGTCGTTCTGCCAGACCAGCGAGCTCGGAACGATGTCCCAGTTCGACGGGCCGATCGTGCTGTACAGCAGCTCGGTGGTCCAGCGGCTGTTGACGCCGAAGCTGAAGCCCAGCTCGGGCCAGATGGTTTCGGGCTCGCCGCGGGACTTGACGCTCCAGTAGCGGAAATCGACTGCGCGCAGGCCGGCGTTGTCGTACGGTGTGACGACGTAATAGCCGGGGTCGGCATGGGCGGGGGCGGTGGGCAACAGCCCCACCAGCAAGGCGACCAGCCAGAAAAGGATTCGATGCACGGGCAAGCTCCGGCGGCCGCAAGCAACCACCCTGCTTCGCAGTCTGCGGCCCGAAGCCCGGTCACGAAGGCCGAAAAAGCGCCACCATCGCCCGGCGTCTTGCGCCCGGTTACGGGCCCCCGTTCACTCGAACGGGTAACGCACGCCCAGCTGGGCGCGGATGCGGTCCATCCAGCCGAGCGTCGCCAGCGTGTCGGCATGCGACATCGTCGCGCTCTCGACGCGGCCGGCGCGGGCGCAGCGCACCGCCTCTTCAATCTCGCCTTCGAAGCCGTTGATCGCGAAAGGCGCCTGCACGACCACCGGCGCATCGCCGTCGATGTGCAGCTGGGCCTCAGTCGCCTCCCAGAACACACGCGGCACGACGATGTGGCCGCGCTGGCCGAAGATGCGCAGCCCGTTGTCGGCCGAGCCGTCGAAGCCGCAGGTGAACTGCGAGACCCGGCCGCCGCCGAAGTCGAGCGTGGCCCAGACGCGCTGGTCAACACCGGTCGGCGCCAGCTGGCCATTGGCCTGCAGCGCCATCGGCTCAGGGCATTCGCCCAGCGCCTGCTGCAAGACCCAGCGCGTCATCGTCAGGTTGTAGACGCCCAGGTCCAGCAAGGCCCCGCCGGCCAGCGCCGGGTCGTACAGCCGGCTCGTCGGCTCGTACGGCGAATCGAAGCAGAAGCTCGACTGCATGCCGCGCAGCGGCCCGATCGCGCCATCGGCCAACCAGGCTTTGATCGTCGCGTAGATGGGCAAGAAGCGCGTCCACACCGCCTCCATCAGGAATGCGCCCCGCTCACGCGCCAGCCCGACCAGCGGCAGCGCTTCGGCCCGGCTGGCCACCAGCGGCTTCTCGCACAGCACCGCCTTGCCGGCCAGCAGCGCGTCACGGATCGCGCTACCGTGAAAGGCGTGGGGTGTCGCGATGTAGACCCCGTCCACGTCGGGCCGGGCCAGCGTGGCGGCCAGGTCGATGGCCGCCGGGATCGGGGGCAGGCCGTCGCGCGTCCAGTGCTCGGCAAAGGCCTGGGCCCGGCCGAGGTCACGCCCTTGCACCACCGCCAGGTGCATGCCGGGCAGTCGGTGCACCGCGTCGGCAAAGCGGTGGGCGATGTTGCCGGGGCCGACGAGGGCCCAGCCGAACGACGTGGAGGCGGGAGCGGCGCGCGAGGTGTTCATCGGTCGATTATCCGAAGTGCCAGCCAGTGCTCGCGCACGGGCGTGGACGCGCGGTGAGTGCCGGCCCGGCCGCGAAAGGTTGAACCGGCTCGCCCCCTAGAAACCGGCTATCGCCGCACCGGTGCGGGTGCTAGTTTTCGCCCGCGCCGGCCACGCCTGGCCGGCGCCGATTTCCCAAAGCACAGGAGATGACAGCATGCGAACGATGGCATTGATTCTGGTGGCCTCGCTGTTCAGCGCGGGTGCGCTGGCCGCCGGTTATTCGGAAAAGAAATCAGGCGATCTGTCCAACGACGGCCTGACGCCGACGGTGGTCAAGCTCAAGCTCGGCGAGAACGTGATCTCGGGCAACTACGGCACCAAGAACGGTGTCACTGACCGTGACTACTTCACCGTCAAGATCCCCGTCGGCCAACAGCTGGCGGCGATCATCCTCGAGCCCGAAACGGTGGTCGGCCTGAACGTGTCGTTCATCGGCGTGCAAAAGGGCAAGCAGGTCACCGTGCCGCCCGTCGGCGGTTCACCCGAAGACCTGCTGGGCTGGACCCACTACGGCACCGACGATGAAGGCACCGACATCCTGCCGGCGATGGGCACCGGCGCCGGCGCCAAGGGCTTCGTGCCGCCGCTGCCCGCCGGGACCTACAGCTTCTGGGTCCAGGAACTGGCCAGTTGCGCCTGCAAGTACCGCTTCACCTTCCGCGTGAACACACCTGCAGATTGATACAACGCGAGGCGCGGGCGGGTGCTAGTGTCCTGGCCCGGCCTCGAATGGCGCCGAATCCCAACTGCACAGGAGATCACAGCATGCGAACCATGGTCCTGTTCCTGGCGGCCTCGCTGATCGGCGCCAACGCGCTGGCCGCCGGTTATTCGGAGAAGAAGTCGGGTGACCTGCCCGACATTGGCACTGCGCCGGCGACGGTCCGGCTCAAGCTCGGCGACAACGTGATCTCGGGCAAGGACGGCACCAAGAACGGCGTGACCGACCGCGACTACTTCACCATCAAGATCCCGGCCGGACAGCAACTGAGCGCGATCATCGTGGAGCCCGAATCGCTGGTGGGCATCAACGCTTCGTTCATCGGCATCCAGAAGGGCAAGCAGGTCACGGTGCCGCCGCAGGGTGGCTCACCGGAAGACCTGCTGGGCTACGCGCTCTATGGCATCGACGACGAAGGCACCGACATCCTGCCGGCCATCGGCGAGGGCAGCGGCGCCAAGGGCTTCGTTCCGCCACTGGGCCCAGGCAACTACAGCTTCTGGCTGCAGGAAACGGCCAGTTGCGATTGCCGGTATCGCTTCACGTTCAAGGTCACCGCCACGCACTAGCCTGGCGGCGCGCTGGCGACGGGCCGCTCCTTGAGGGGCGGTAGCGCGTCCCCCCGCGCCCGGGGGGGCCGACACTCGTTCAAACGTTCTCGGGCACCGGGTTGCGGAAGCCCACGTTCAGCAGGTTCCACGCATTGATCGCGGCGATCGTGAAGCCGATCTCGGCGATTTCGGTGTCGTTGAAGTGTGCTTTCAGCTTGGCGAACTCTTCGTCGCTGGCGTCGCTGTGCGGCGTCGCGTTGATCAGCTCGGCCCAGTGCAGCGCGGCGCGCTCGCGGTCGCTGAAGAACGGGGCTTCGCGCCAGCCGGCCAGGGCGTTGAGGTGGCGCGGGTCGACGTCCTGCTTGATCAGGTCGCGCCAGTGCATGTCGATGCAGAAGGCGCAGCCGTTGATCTGCGACAGGCGCAGCAGGATCAGATCAACCAGCTTCACGCCAATCGAGCTGTTGTGCACCGTGGCCGACAGCGCCAGCAGCGCCTGGAACGACTTCGGGGCCAGTTGGTAGTACGGGACACGGGGAGCGTGGGTCGTCATGGCAAGCTTCTTTCGATTCAGGTTGGAGGGGAATCGGCAACCGCTTCTTGCGGTTCCTGTCCACTAGACGCCGGGCGATGCGCCGTTGTGACAACGCCCGATCAAATTTCTTGTGCGATGCCCACCAACTTGTCCGGGTTGCGCACGGCATAGATCGCCAGGATGCGCTCGCCGTCGGTCACCACGGCCTGGGCTGACTCGAGTTGGCCGTCGATGTAGCGCAGCAGCCCCGGCTCGCCGTTGATCTGCGCGATCCTGTAGACGACCTTCTCTTTCAGCCGCAGCGCCATCGCCCAGTACAAGTTGGTGATGCGGTCGGCGCCGCGCAGGATGTGCAGGAAGGCCGGCACCTTGCCGCCGCCGTCACCCACCACCTGCACATCGTCGGCCAGCAGTGCCTTCATCGCTGAGCGGTCGCTGGTGCGCGCCGCATGAACGAACTTTTCGAGCAGCCGGTGCTGCGCGCCGTGGCTGACATCGAAGCGCGGCCGCTCCTGCTGCACCCGCTCGGCCGCACGGTGCACCAGCTGCCGGCAGGCGGCCTCGCTCTTGCCCAGCACCGCGGCGATGTCGTTGTAGTCCTGGTCGAAGGCCTGGCGCATCAGGAAGGCGGCACGCTCTTCTGGCGACAGCCGCTCGAGCACCCACAGCAGCGCGAMCGAGAGTTCACCAGCCAGTTCGGCCACCGCCTCGGGCGTGCGTTCGTCGATCTCTTCGACCAGCGGCTCGGGCAGCCACCAGCCGACGTAGCTCTCGCGCTCTGTCTTGGCAACGCGCAGCCGGTCGATCGCCAGCCGCGTGACGACCGTGACCAGCCAGGCCTCGGTCGATTGCAAGGTGCTTTGGTCGACGCGGTGCCAGCGCAACCAGGCGTCTTGCAGCACGTCTTCCGCGTCGGCCCGGGTGCCGAGCATGCGGTAGGCGATCGAAAACAGCTTGGGCCTCGCGGCGGCGAAGGCGTCGGGCGTGGCTTCGGAGGTGTCGGGGACGGTGGTGGCCATGGCAAAACGCTGGTGGAGACAACCACCAGACGTGGCAGCCCACGGCCTTGTGACAGGCCGTGCGCTTTTTTACCTCGCCGCGCGCCGTTTGGCAGCTACGGAAACGCGCTCAAGTCGCCGTGGCCTGCCGCACCGCGCGCTCCCAGCGCCCCATCAATTCTTCGGCACGCTCACGCGGCAGCGTCGGCTCGAAGCGGCGTTCGACCTGCCATTGCGACGACAGCTCGCCCAGGTTCTTCCAGACACCCACCGCCAGGCCGGCCAGGTAGGCCGCGCCCAAGGMAGTGGTCTCGATCACCTGCGGCCGCACGACCGGGATGCCGAGCAGGTCGGCCTGGAACTGCATCAGCAGGTTGTTGACGCACGCGCCGCCATCGACACGCAGTTCGGTCACCGTCGACCCACCGGCAGCCACCGCGTCGCGGCTCATCGCCTGCAGCAACGCCGCGCTCTGGAAGGCGATGCTCTCCAGCGCCGCGCGGGCAATGTGGGCGGCATTGCTGCCGCGCGTCAGGCCGACGATCGTGCCGCGGGCATCCGGCTGCCAGTACGGCGCGCCCAAGCCCGTGAAGGCCGGCACGAACATCACGCCACCCGAATCGGGCACGCTTTCGGCCAGGGCCTGCACCTCGGAGCTGGACTTGATCGCATGCAGCCCGTCGCGCAGCCACTGGACCACCGCGCCGGCGATGAAGACACTGCCTTCGAGCGCGAACTCGGGCTGCGTGGTGGGCTGCGCCGCGCTGGTCGTGATCAGGCCGTTGGCGCTGGTCTGAAAATGGGCGCCGGTGTGCATCAGCATGAAGCAGCCGGTGCCGTAGGTGTTCTTCGCCAGACCGGCCTGGAAGCAGGCCTGGCCGAACAACGCACTCTGCTGGTCACCAGCCATGCCGGCGATCGGTATCGCCGCACCGAGCAGCTCGGCGTCGCACTCGCCGTAGACATGGCTGCTGGGGTGCACCTGCGGCAGCAGGCTGCCCGGCACGTGCAGCGCCGCCAGCAGGCCCGGGTCCCAACGGTTGTGGCGCACGTCGAACAACATCGTGCGCGAAGCGTTGCTGACATCGGTCGCATGCACACGGCCACCGGTCAGCTTCCACAGCAGCCAGCTGTCGACCGTGCCGAAGGCCAAGTCGCCCTGCGCCGCGGCGATGTGCGCGCCCGGTGCATGGTCGAGGATCCAGCGGATCTTGGTGCCGGAGAAGTACGCGTCGATCACCAGCCCGGTGGTCTCGCGCACCTTGGGCTCCAAGCCCTGCTCGCGCAGCTGCGCGCATAGCGGCTCGGCGCGCCGGTCTTGCCAGACGATCGCGTTGTGCACCGGCTGGCCGGTGCGGCGGTTCCACACCAGCGTGGTCTCGCGCTGGTTGGTGATGCCGATGGCCTTGATGTCGGCCGCGGTCAGGCCTGCTTTCTGCAAGGCTTCACGTGCGGTTGCGAGCTGGCTGTCCCAGATCTCGTTCGGGTCGTGCTCGACCCAGCCCGGCTGCGGGTAGATCTGGCGGAACTCACGCTGCGCCATCGCGACGATGCGGCCGCGTTCGTCGAACACGATCGAGCGCGAACTCGACGTTCCCTGATCGAGGGCCAGGACATAACTCATGGTCGTTTGTACCCCTCGTCCGACGAGTACGTCGGCCGATCCCCCGAGGGGGCGCGTTCGGACATGGCTTGTCCAGTGGACAAGCCATGCCTACGCGCGGCCGGCTTGGGAGCGGCCCGGCACTCGGCCCGCTTGAAGAATGAGCAAGCTGCTTTCATGGTTGAACGCACTCCAGTTGCACACCCGCCTCGGCCAGCAATGCAGGAAACGGCGGCGGCGGCGTCTGGTCGGTGAACAGCAGGTCGAGTTGGTCGACGCGGGCCAGCTCGACCATCGCCGGCCGGTTGAACTTGCTGTGGTCGGCGGCCAGCCAGACCTCGCGCGACTGCTCAATGATCGCGCGCGAGACCTTGACCTCGCGGTAGTCGAAGTCGCGCAGCGAGCCGTCGGCCTCGATGCCCGAGATGCCGATCAGGCCGATGTCGACGCGGAACTGGCGGATGAAGTCGACCGCCGCCTCGCCAACGATGCCACGATCACGGTTGCGCACCACGCCGCCGGCGACGATGACCTCGCAGTCGACGTTGTCGGCCAGGATCGCCGCGACGTTCAGGTTGTTGGTGATCACGCGCAGGCCCTTGTGGTGCAGCAGCGCGCGCGCGACGGCCTCTGTCGTCGTGCCGAGATTGATCAGGATGGAGCAGCCGTTGGGCACGCGCGCGGCCACCGCCTTGGCGATGCGCGTTTTCGCATCGGCGTTCAGCGACTCACGCTGGCGGTGGGCGATGTTCTCGGTCGTCGAGCTGGGCAGCCGCACGCCGCCGTGAAAGCGCGCCAGCAGGCCGGCCTCGGCAAGCAGCTTCACATCGCGCCGCACCGTCTGCAGCGTGACGCCAAAGCGATCGGCCAGCGCTTCGACGGTGGCCACGCCATGCGTGCGCACGGCGTCCAGCAGCTCGGACTGACGCGGATTGGGGGTCATGGGCCGCATTGTCGTGACCGGCGCCGGCTTGGGCGAATAAGAACAAACCCGAAAGCAAAACGACTAAAACGAACTTGCAAACGAACATCGTCTGAGGTAAAACGAAAAAAGAAGAACACGGCCCGCGCCGCCGTTCTCACCCCGACGACTTCAGGAGACAACCCTGTTCAACGACGCGCCCCAAGGCGTGCGACCGCACGCTGCCGATGCCACCGGCCCGGAGCCGCTGGCGTGCGACGTGCTCGTCGTCGGCGGCGGCATCAACGGCGCCGGCATCGCGCGTGACCTGGCGGGCCGCGGCTGGCGCGTGCTGCTGGCCGAGGCCGACGACTTCGCTTCGCACACCTCCTCGTCGTCGACCAAGCTGATCCACGGCGGCCTGCGCTACCTCGAGTACTACGAGTTCTCCCTCGTGCGCAAGGCGCTGCAGGAGCGCGAGGTGCTGCTGAAGAGCGCGCCGCACATCATGTGGCCGCTGCGCTTCGTGATGCCGCACGACCCGTCCATGCGGCCGGCCTGGTTGATCCGCCTGGGCATCTTCCTGTACGACCACCTGGCCCACCGCGAAGTGCTGCCCGGCTCACGCGGCATCGACCTGACCAGGCACGCCACCGGCGCGCCGCTGAAGCCCGAGTTCACGCGCGGCTTCGTCTATTCCGACGGCTGGGTCGACGATGCGCGGCTGGTGGTGCTGAATGCGATCGACGCCCGCGCCAGGGGCGCGACGCTGCTGACGCGCACCCGCGTGACCCGGGCCGAGCGGCGCGAGCGCACCTGGCACGCCACGCTGCAGGCCGAAGACGGCGGCGAGCAGCAAGTCACCGCACGCGCACTGGTCAATGCGGCCGGGCCGTGGGCCGAGGCCTTCTTGCGCGGCGTCGCGCTGCCCGCCCGTGGTGAGGCGCTGGCGACCAAGAGCCTGCGCCTGGTCAAGGGCTCGCACATCATCGTGCCGCGTTGCTTCGCGCACGACCACGCCTACATCTTCCAGAACCCCGACAAGCGCATCATCTTCGCGATCCCCTACGAGCGCGATTTCACGCTGATCGGCACCACCGATGTCGAGCTGCAGGGCGACCCGCGCGGCGCCTGCATCAGCGAGAACGAAACGGCTTACCTGTGCGAACAGGCCAGCCGCTACTTCCGCCGCCCGGTGCGCCCAGCCGATGTGGTGTGGAGCTACGCCGGCGTGCGCCCACTGCTCGAAGACGACGCCGGCGACCCGTCGGCCGTGACACGCGATTACCTGCTCGAGACCAACACCGCCGGTGGCCAGGGCGCGCCGTTGCTGAGTGTCTGGGGCGGCAAGATCACGACCTTCCGCAAGCTGGCCGAAGACGCCGCCGATGACATCGGCCGCATGCTCGGCGAACACCGCCCGGCCTGGACGCATGGCGCCTTCCTGCCTGGCGGCGAGCTGTCGGCCTGGATCGGCAAGGCGCAAAAGCCCGACACCGATTTCGAACGCCTGGTGCACGCCGTCGGCGCGCGCCACCCGTGGC
>NZ_JBFUGE010000121.1:0-14692 GCF_056403075.1 Ideonella sp. P3_A4
GACTTGCGCCGACTGCAATTGGCCGCCYAGTCGCACGAAGGCCCAGCCTTCTTGCTGCGTGAGCTCGCAGCGCAGGCCCAGCCCAGCCCGGCGCCGCTGCGCGTGGTGCTGCAGCCGGCCGGGGCGGACGACCTGCAGCTGCAGATCGTCAAGCGCAAGGGCCCGGCGATGGCGCACCCGCTGCAATTGACGCTGGCACCGGTGCTTTCTGAGCGCGCCCTGGCCCGGGCGAGGGCGGTGCCGCGTCGTGCCCCCTCAGGGGCGACGCAGGCGGCGTTGGCCTCGGCCCTCGCAGCCTCGCCTGAAGGCCGTGGTCTGCCTGGCACGCGGCCTTCACAGGGCGGCACTGGCTTTCCGCCATCGGCCAGCGGCGCGGCTGTGCAGCCGGCCGGGATGCGGCCGTTGCCGCGGCCTCCGGCGGGCGCCCAGGTGGCTTGAGCCCACTGCTGCAGTTCTTACGGGCTTTCATGCCGCGGTGTTGCCGTCATGCTCTGGGTGGGTTTTCATTTACCGGCGCTTTCGCTCGAAGCGTTCAGTGCCTTGCTCGGCCCTGAAAAGGCGGCTCAGCCGGTCGCGCTGCAGGCGCAGCACCGCATCACGGCGGTCAATGCGGCCGCGGCCGAGCGGGGTGTCGCGCCGGGCATGAAGCGCGCCACGGCGTTGGCGTTGGCGCCCGAGCTGGTCCTGGGCATGGCCGATCCGCTGCGCGACGCCGAGGCCTTGCAAACCGTCGCCCATGCCTTGCTGGCCTTCACGCCCACGGTGGTGCCAGCGCCGCCCGATGGCCTGTTGGCCGAGGTGCAGGCCAGCCTGCGCTGCTTTGGCGGTGCTGCACGTTTGTGGCAGCGCATGGCCGAGGCGTTGGCGCCGCTGGGCCATCGGCTGCAGCGGGCCCAGGCGCCCACGGCACTCGGGGCTTTGCTGCTGGCGCGGGCGGGCGACGAACCTAACCCACCAAGCCAGCTGACCCGTTCGACGCTGTGTTCTACCGACGCGGCTTGGGCCACGCTGCACGAACGCTTGCTGAGATTGCCAGCCGCGTGGCTGGCGCCCGATGCAGCCGCTTGCGCCCAGTTCGAAGCCATGGGCTTGCGCACGCTGGGCGATTTGCGCCGGCAGCCACGGGGCGGCCTGGCGCGGCGCTTTGGTCCTGACCTGCTGTTGATGCTCGATCGGGCCTGGGGCAGCGTGCCCGATCCGCTGGAAGCCATCGAACCACCACTGCGCTTCCACAGCCACGTCGAGCTCTGGGCCCGGGCCGACAACACCGAAGCGCTGCTCGCCGGCGCCGAGGTGCTGCTCGCGCGGCTGCTGGCCTGGGCCCAGGCTCGCCACGCGCGGGTGCAGAGCTTCCAGCTGCTGTTGCACCACGAGAGCCGCTTGCGCGCGAACTCGCATGGCGAGGCCGGCGTGCATGTCAGTCATCTCGAGATCACGCTGGCCGAGCCCACCGGCGACGCCCGCCATCTGCACGCCGTGCTGCGCGAGCGCTTGGCGCGCGAGCCGCTGGCCGCGCCGGTGCTGTCGCTGGGCCTGGCGTGCGACACGCCGGTGCTGGGCCCACCACCCAATGGCGAACTCTTCCCCAGCCAGGCGKGCCAACGCGAGGGGCTGTTGCGCTTGGTCGAGCGCTTGCAGGCCCGGCTGGGCGCAGAGGCTGTGTATCGGTTGGCCACCCACGCCGACCACCGCCCCGAGCGCGCCACGGTCCATCAAAACTTCACGGCCCACGACAAGGCACCGGCGATCTCGGCCCCCGCGCCTTCCACGCGTTTGACCCGCCCCGCCTGGCTGTTGCCCCAGCCCCAGCCTTTGGCAGAGCGTCAGGCCCGCCCCTGGCT
This sequence comes from Ideonella sp. P3_A4, assembly GCF_056403075.1. NCBI lineage: Bacteria > Pseudomonadati > Pseudomonadota > Betaproteobacteria > Burkholderiales > Sphaerotilaceae > Ideonella > Ideonella sp. P3_A4. The sequence goes on from NZ_JBFUGE010000121.1 coordinate 1,842, forward strand.
CGCCGGCCAGCCCTTGCATCTGCTGGCTGGCCCCGAGCGCATCGAAACCGGCTGGTGGGACGGCGACCTCGTCTGCCGCGACTACTTCATCGCGCAGCAGGCCGAAGGCCCGCTGCTGTGGATCTACCGCGTTCGCCCGGCGCCGCCCGAAGGCGAGCCGGGCTGGTTCTTGCACGGGCGGTTTGGGTAGCTTGGGTCACGCCACCGCGTGGTTGGTTTGCGAGCCGGGTCAAGGATGTCTTGATCTTGCACGGCCATCGCCGCAGACTGCCACCCAGCTGCGATGGAGTGACGCGTGCTAACCGAGCCTGCACAGGCCGAACTGTTTCCTGCCGAGACGCCCGGCCCTGTCGGACGGCGTGGCAACGTGCGGGTCGGCACCTGCAGCTGGACCGACCCGTCGCTGATCAAGACCAAGGCCTTCTACCCAAGGGGCTGCAGTTCGGCTGAGCAGCGGCTCGTCTACTACGCCAGCCAGTTTCCGCTGGTCGAAGTCGACAGCAGCTTCTTCGCGTTGCCCGAGCCCATGCACGCACAGCTGTGGGCGCAGCGCACGCCGGCGGACTTCGTCTTCAACGTCAAGGCCTTCCGGTTGCTGACAGGCCACCAGACGCCGCCGCAGGTCTTTCCGCCGGACATCAAGCCACACCTGCCGCCGCTCGTCGGGCGAAAGAAGAACTACTACTACGCCGACTTGGCCGAAGACCTGCGTGAAGAGCTGTGGCGGCGTTTCATCGCGGCCCTGGAGCCGCTGAAATCTGCCGGCAAGCTGCGTGCGGTGCACTTCCAGTTCGCCCCTTGGGTCACCAGCGAGCCTGCATGGCGCGCGCATGTCGAGCACTGCGTCGAGCGCATGGCGGGGCACCTGCTGGCGGTCGAGTTTCGCAACCAGACCTGGCTGAGCGATCGGCAGGCCGAGCACACCTTGGCCTGGGAGCGCGAGCTGGGCGTGGCCCATGTCGTCGTCGATGAGCCTCAAGGGGTCGGCAACTACGCGCAAGGCGTGTGGGCGGTGACGAACCCGCAGCTGGCGGTGGTGCGCCTGCACGGCCGCAATGCCGAAACCTGGACGGGCAAGGGCACGTCGGCCTCGTCCGAGCGCTTCAACTACGAGTACAGCGACGACGAACTGAAGGAGCTGGCGGGCCGCATCGATTCACTGGCCGACGAGGCGTTCGACCTGCAAGTGCTGCTCAACGTGAACTTCGAGGATCAGGGCATTCGCGCTGCGCAAAAGCTGACGCGCATCCTGCGCGAATACGGTCTGCTCGACAGCCAACCGACCGATGGCAACGGCGAATCCGCTGGTCCTGAACTCGGGGGTTAGCGGCTGCGCAAGCGATCGACCATGCGCAGTTGCCAACCGGCTGCTTCGGTCGGGCGCCACAGCAGCGAGGCCGATTCTTCGCAGGTGTACTGGCAGTCGCGCACACGCAGCCGGCGCAGGCCGGCGGCCTCGATCGCGAAGTCGGGCAGGTAGGCCAGTGCACGGCCCTCGGCCACGAACTGCACCAGCAGCTGCAGATCGTCGATCCAGTAGCGGATGCGGCGTGGCATCTGGTCATCACGCCAGCCGTCTGAGCGGGTGCCGCGGCCGACGCCGCAGAACATCGAGCGCGACGGTGCGGCGAACTCGTGCTGCAGCACCTGCTGGGTCGACACGACGCGCGGGCCGCTCTTGCCCGACGCGTTGGCGACCAGCGGGTGGGTGGGGCCAGCGGCCAGCTGCATCGACATGGTGCCCAGCGGCTCGGCGACCAAGCCCTCGGCCTGGTGACGCTGCGTGCCGTTGATCAGCGCTTCTTGCGAGACCAGGGCCAGGTCGGCTTCGCCCCGTGCCACGGCGGCCAGGGCTTCGTCTTCGTAGGCCAGGCGAAACACCATGCTGCTACCGCTCTGTGCCTCTTCCAACGCCTGCGCCAACGCGCCGCCCCAGCGCCACTGCAGCACGGCCGGGGCGGCGACGCGGCAGTGCACCTTGAAGGCAGAGCCCTCGAATTCGGCGCGCGTGGCCTCGGCCATGTCCAGCAGGCTGATCGCGCGCTGCTGCAGGCGCTGGCCGGCGGCATTGAGCACCAGCGACTTGCCGACCCGGTCGAACAGGGGTGTGCGCAGCGAATCTTCGAGCCGGCGGATGCCGCGCGAGACGGCCGACGCGGTCAGGTTCAGCTCGTTGGCCGCGGCGTTCAGGTTGTGGTGGCGGGTCGCGCTGAGGAACAGGCGCAGGTCGGACAGGTCCATTTCAACGATGCTTCAGACGCAACGAACATTGAAATTCTATTGCTTTCATTGAAACGATGTTCGGCGCACTATTCAATCCTTGGCAACCTTGCTGGAGAGCCGATGAACCGCCAATGGATCTACCTGCGACACCCCGAAGGCCTGGTCGGGCCCGAGCACTACGAGCTGCGCGACAGCCCGCTGCCCGAGGCCCTGGCCGCCGGCGAAGTGCTGGTCGAGGCGCGCTACTGGAGCGTCGACCCGTACATGCGCATCAACCAGTCRAAGAAGCCGACCTACAACGAGCTGCCGCATCCGCTGGGCGCCGTGCAGACGGCCGGTGTGGTCGGCCAAGTGTTGCGCTCGAACGCACCGGCGCTGCAGCCGGACGACTGGGTCGAGGGCATGCTGGGCTGGCAGACCCACGCGCTGGCCCACCACAGCCAGTTGCGCAAGCTCGACCCCGAACTCGCGCCGCCTTCCACTGCCATCGGCGTGCTGGGCATGCCCGGCCGCACCGCCTGGTTCGGCCTCACCGAGTCGGGCCGGCCCAAAGCCGGTGACGTGGTGATCGTTTCGGGCGCCGGTGGCGCAGTCGGCTCGCTGGTCGCGCAGTTCGCCAAGCGCCATGGCTGCACAGTGCTGGGCATTGCCGGCGGTGCGGCGAAATGCGCGTGGCTGAGACAGACGCTGAAGCTGGACCACGCGGTGGACTACAAGGCGCATGCCGACACGGAGTCGCTGGCCGCCGAGATCAAACGCCTCGTCGGCGGTGTCGACGTCTACTTCGACAACGTCGGCGGCTGGATCAGCGATGCGGTGATCCCGCTGGTCAACCGCCGTGCGCGCATCGTGATCTGCGGCGCGATCAGCCAGTACTCCGGTGGGCTGGACGAGCCCGAGCTGGGCCCGCGCTGGCTGCACCACATGCTGTATCAACGTGCCACCGTGCAAGGCATGCTGGCGCGTGACTATGCGCACCGCATGGACGAGATGCTGCGCATCGTCGGCCCGTGGGTGCAGGCAGGCGAGATCGTGTTCGAAGAGACGGTGGTCGAGGGCTTCGAGAAGCTGCCATCGACCTTGCAAAGCCTGTTCACCGGCGAGCACCGCGGCAAGCTGCTGGTGAGGGCCTGAAAGTACCTGGAATGAGTGATTCGATGATGTTCAAGCACCACCCCTTGCCGCGCGATGGCCGCGCCCTCGATGCCGACAGTGACCACCTGCTCGCGCGCACGTCCACCGGCGCCATGCTGTTGATCCACATCCCGCCCGGTGCGTATGCTTTCGAGCAGCACGCGATGCCGGAGTACATCGTCTGCCTGAACGGCACGCTGAAGATGGAAGCCGACGATGGCGAACGCTGCAGCGCCGCCGTCGGCGAAATGATCGAGGTGCCGCCCGGCCTGTCGCACCGTTTTGCGGCCGACTGCGATGCGGTCGTGATGACGTTGGCGCAGCGCGCTCCGGCCGCTGCGGCCTGATCAGGCGTCGCGCACGTCACCCACCGGGTTGGCGCCGAAGTCGATGCGGTCCAGGTAGGCCAGCACCTTGGCGGCGGCCACTTCGGGCGTGTCGAGCTGGCCCTCGCTCTTGAACTGGGCGAAGCGTTCGCGCTCGGGGAAGGCGGCCGCGTCGGCGCTGCGCAGTTGCAGCTGCATGTCGGTGTCGATGATGCCGGGTGCGAGCGAAACGATGCGTGCGCCATTGGCCAACGCCGCCTGTTCCATTGCCACCGCGCGAGCGAAGTGGTCCATGCCGGCCTTGGCGGCGCAGTAGACGGCGCTGCCGGCCATTGCCCGTCGGCCCAGTCCTGATGAGATGTTCAGCAGCTTGCGTGGGCCGGGCCAGGTGGCGGTGCCGAGCAAGAAGGCGGCGCTCAACGACAAGGCGGCTTCCAGCCCGACGCGGATGCCGCGCGAGATCTCGGCCAACGGCGTGCCCTCCAACGGCCCGGGCTGCGTCACGACGCCGGCGTTGTTGATCAAGCTGACGCTGGCAAATGTCTTGCCATCTTGCGCCGCCAGCCAGGTGGCCAGCTGGCTCGCGGCCGCTTCGGGCTCGGCCAGGTCCAGCTTCCATTGCGTCAGCATCGCACCACCTGTCGCGGCCTGYGCCGCGAGTTCGGCAGACGCCTGGCGCGAGATGCCGATGACGTGGTGGCCTTGGCGCAGGCGCTGCGCCGCCATCGCGGCACCCAGGCCGCGCGAGGCGCCGGTGATCAGGGTCAGGTGGTTCATGGGCTGCCTTTCGAAAGCGGAGGTCACTTGCTGCCGTCGACCGGCTTGCCGATCGTGAAGAACTGGCCACCGGCGATGTGGTGCAGCGTGCGCATTTCGTCGTGACCTTCGAAGTGCCAGCGGCCGGCGCTGAACACCTGGCTCAACGCCCAGGCGGCCGTCACCTGGCCCAGAAAGAGGTCGAAGTTCGCTTCCTGCTCGGGCTGCGGCAGGCGCTCGCAGTCGAGCCACGCAATGCAGCCGCTGATCAGTGGCGACTGGGCGCCCGGCTCTTCGAGCACATTCAGCCCATAGGCGGCGAACTTGTCTCGCTCGCGCCCGCTGTGGCTGCCCACGCCGTGCACGATGCGGGCCTGCGCCTGGCATGGCACGCTGAGCGCAAAGCGGTTCGAGTGCTGGACCAGCTCGCGGGTGTAAGTGCTCTTGTCCAGCACCACGGCCACCTTGGGCGGATCGAAGTCCAGCGGCATCGCCCAGGCGGCGGCCATCACGTTGCGGCGCCCGTCATGCTCAGCGCTGACCAGCACGGTCGGGCCGTGGTTCAGCAGGCGGTAGGCTTTGGGTAACTCGACGGGTTGACGCATGTCTCAAGAAAGTGAAGGGCAGTGCTCAGAAAGGGCAGGGGCTTTGGATCGTGACCAGCCGGCCATCGGCTGGGTGAAACAGTTTCAGGCACTCGGCATGCAGCAGCAAGCGTGGGGCCATCGCCTGGACATCGGGCGGGGCATACAGCTCGTCGCCGACGATCGGGTGGCCGATCTGCTGCATGTGCACGCGCAGCTGGTGCGAACGCCCGGTCAGYGGGATCAGCTCGACGCGGGTGGTGGCGCCGTCGGCTGACCGTTGCAGCACGCGCCACAACGTTGCAGACGGTTTGCCGTGCTCATGGTCCACCATCTGGCGCGGCCGGTTCGGCCAGTCGCAGATCAGCGGCAGACTGACCCCGCCTTCGTCGGCGGGCGGGGACCCGGCAACGATGGCGATGTAGCGCTTGTCGACTCGCCGTTCGGCGAATGCGACGCTGAGCGTGCGCTGTGCTGCGGCACCACGGCCAAAGACCAGCACCCCCGAGGTGCCCATGTCGAGCCGGTGCACGATCAGCGCGTCGGCATAGGCGGCCTGCACCCGGCTGGCTGCGCAATCGGCGTTTTCGGGGCCACGACCTGGCACCGAGAGCAGACCAGCCGGCTTGTCCACCGCCACCAGCTGCTCATCGGCGAGCAGCAGCGTCATCCCGTCAACGCTCACTGTGCAACGGGGGCCGGCAGCGGCGCGAACAGGAAGTTCAGCACCTTGGGCAGCTCGGCCCGCCAAGCGGCCTCGTTGTGGTCGGCCTCGGGCACGATGTGCAGCGTCACGGCACCCGGCTCGGGGCGCTGTGCGGCCATCACCGCGTGCATGCGCTGCACGTCAGGCAGCATGCTGTCGCCCTCCTTGCCACCCATCGAGAAATAGACCCGTGCGCCCAGCGGCAGCGGATGCTGCACCGCGTAGCCGTAGATGCCGGGGTCGGCCGTCCAGTAGGCGGGCGACAAGACACCGGCGCGGCCGAAGACCTGCGGGTAGCGGTGGATCGCGTAGTCCGAGATCAGCCCACCCATCGAGCTGCCGATGATGGCGGTGTTCTCCGGCCCGGTCAGTGTGCGGTACTGGCTGTCGACCACTGGCTTCAGCTTGTTGACGATGAAGGCCAGGTAGGCCTCGCCTTCACCGGTGCCGTTCTTCGGATGGTCGAAGGGGTTCAGCTCGCGCACGCGGTCTGCGCCGCCGTTGTCGAGCCCGATCACGATCGCTTCGAAACCCTGGCGCGCGGCCATGTCGTTCAACGTCTCGTCGACGCCCCATTCACCCGCGAACGAGGTGAATTCGTCGAACAGGTTCTGCCCGTCGTGCATGTAGATCACCGGGTAGCGCTTGTCGCTCGTGCCGTAGCTGGGCGGCAGGTAAAGGCGCACGTTGCGTTGCCGGTTCAGCACCGGCATCATGAACGGCGTGACCAGCACCGTGACGCCGCGGCTGGCAGTGTGCGGGCGCGGTTCGGGTTGAGACGCACAGGCGGCCAGCAAGGCGCACAGCATCAGGGGGTTCGACAGCAGAGGCTTGCGGATCATGGTGATGGCGCGGCTACCGCGATGGGCTGGAACGGCGGCACTCTACGCGAACTGGTGCGTCGCCGCGCCGGCGCCGGGCGACATCTGCCTAGCGTGGGCCTTCCACCGGCGGCGCCAGCAGGTCTTCGAGAAAGTAGGCCGACAGCGCCGCGCGCCCACTCAAGCCCGCCTTGGCGTACACCGCGCGCGCTTGTTCGCGCACTGTGCGTTCGCTGGACTGGCGCATCAAGGCGATCTCCTTGCTGCTCAAGCCCTTGAGCAGCAGCATCGCCACCTGGCGCTCGGCTTCGGTCAGGCTCCAGCGCCGGAACTGATGGTCGATCGCCTCGCTCAGGCCATTGAGCAGCAGGCGCGAATCGGCCCGCCAGCGCTCGCCTTGTTGCCGGGCAGCTTCAAGCCCTTGCACCAGCGCCAGATGCTCGGCGCGTTGGTGCCGCGTCAACTGGAACAGCAAGACCATGCCGACGCTGGTGACCACGATCGGCAGCGACTTCAGCAGCTCCACCAGCAGCTCCAACGGCGTGATGTCGGGCTCGTCGATCACCTCCAGCCCGACGGCGAGCCCGAGGCCACCGACCACGGCCAACGCTGCCCAGATACGCGTTCGCGTGTTCCACCAATCGTTCATCGTGTGTCTCCACGGTGTCGCGTGACGCCGGCGGGGGCCGGGCCGCGTCAGTCTAGCGGCGGATTCACCGCCGATGAGACGCAGGTGACGGGCTCGCCTATGTCATTGCGCCAATGGACACCCTGGGCCGGCGCCACACAGAGTGGGTTGCCGCCGCAGTTGAGGGCGGCTGTTGGATACCTCACCCGAAGATCAAAGGAGTTGACCATGAATGGACAAGTTATGCGTCACGCGGCGGCCTTGCCGAGCCGGTTGTGCGCTCTGGGCCTGCTGGCTGGTTTGACGGCCACCGGCGCGGCTGCGCAAGAAACCTGCTCCGCCACCGTGTCGTTGCTGCATGAGGCCTGCATCGACCAGGCCGAGGCCGACCACGGCGTGGCGCGGGCCATCTGCCTGAACCTGCGCAGCGCCTCGGCCCGACAGGATTGCCGCGACGATGCGGCCAAGGCCGACGGCAAGGCACGGGCCTTGTGCGTGGCCCAGCGCGACTGGCGCCAGGCCTCTTGCGCCGCAATCGGCGAGCAGCGCTACGACCCGAAGATCGACCCGAAGCGTTTTGATACCGACTTTCACCACCTGAGCCATCCGAACCCGTACTTCCCACTCGGGATCGGCATGAGCTGGGAATTCCGCGGTGGCGACGAGCTGAACACCGTCGAAGTGACGGATGAGACCAAGCTGATCGAGGGCGTGACCTGCATCGTGCTGCGTGACCTGGTCTACCTGAAGGGCCATCTGCACGAGGCCACAGACGACTGGTTCGCAGCGGCCAAGGACGGAACCAGCTGGTACTTCGGCGAAGAGGTCAAGAACTACGAGAACTTCAAGGGCGACGTGCCGCGCCGGTCTGAGCTGACCAGCGTCGACGGCTCGTTCAAGCACGGCCGCGACGGCGACAAGGGCGGCATCATTCTGCCGGCCACACCCACGGTCGGGCAGATCTACCGCGAGGAGTTCTCGCTGGCCAATGCCGAAGACCTCGCCGAGGTGTTGTCCACCAGCTATGCCTACGGCGCCGGCGGCGAGCTGGACGAGTTCGTGCCCGCCGCGCTGGCGCAGCGGATGTGCGCCGCCGGCGACTGTGTGGTGACCAAGAACTACTCGTTGCTGGAGCCGGGCGTGGTGACGCGCAAGTACTACGCGCTGGACCTTGGCTTCTTCCTCGAGACCATCATCGGCGTGGGCATCGATGTGCAGCTGACCAACTGCAATTTCGACCCGCGTTGCGTGGGACTGCCGCAGCCCTGAGGCCTTGTCGCAAGAGCACCGTCGCCACGCGAGGCGGTGCTCGCCCAGGGCTACTCGTGGCGCAGCGCCTCGATCGGGTCCAGCTGCGCCGCGCGCCGTGCCGGGAAGAAGCCGAACACCACGCCGATCGCAGCCGAGAAGCCGAAGGCCAGCAGGTTGATGCCGGGGTTGAAGAGGTAGGGCACTTGCATCAGCGAGGCCAGGGTCACCGAGGCGGCGGTGGCCAGCACCACGCCGACCAGGCCGCCCAGCGACGACAGCACGACGGCCTCGATCAGGAACTGCAGCAACACCTCGCGCTCCAGCGCGCCGATGGCCAGGCGCACGCCGATCTCGCGCGTGCGCTCGGTCACGCTGACTAGCATGATGTTCATGATGCCGATGCCGCCCACCAGCAGGCTGACGGCGGCCACCGCACCCAGCAGCGAGGTCATCAGCTGCGTCGTGCCCGACAGCGTTTGCGCGATCTGCGCGGTGTCCAGCACGTTGAAGTTGTCGTCGGCGTCTTCGGCCAGCTTGCGGCGCTCGCGCAGCAGGTTGGTCAGCGCGGTGGTGATGCGCTGCGCGTCGGCGCCGTCGCGCATCGACACGAGGATGGTGTTGACGCGTGTCGAGCCGGTCACGCGGCGTTGCGCGGTGCGCAGCGGCACGATGATCGTGTCGTCCTGATCCTGCCCCATCGCGGCCTGGCCCTTCGAGGCCAGCGTGCCGATCACCTCGCACGAGAACGACTTGATGCGCACCTGCTCGCCGATCGGGTCGGACGCGGCGCCGAACAGCTCACGCCGGACGGTGGCACCGATCACGCAGACGGCGGCGCCGCTGGCTTCTTCGTCGTCGCTGAAGCTGCGGCCGCTGGCGATCGTCCAGTTGCTGGTGGTGAAGTAGGCGTCGGTGCTGCCGGTGACGGTGGTCGCCCAGTTCTTGCCGTTGGCCACCACGGTGACGCCCGCGCGCACCTCGGGCGCCACGGCCTTCAGCCCGCCGATCTGCGAGCTGATCGCCTCGACGTCGCTTTCCTTGAACGACGGTGCCCCGGCGCCGCCCATGCCGGGGCCCAGCCGCTGGCCGGGGCGCACCATCAGCAGGTTGCTGCCCAGGCTGCTGATCTGGTCGCGCACGGCTTGCGTGGCGCCGTTGCCGAGCGTCACCATCGTGATCACTGCAGCGACGCCGATCACGATCCCGAGCACGGTGAGGAACGAGCGCAGCAGGTTGCGCCGGATCGCGCGCAGCGAGAGCAGGAAGGTGTTGCCCCACATCACATCATCTCCGCCGCCAGCGCGCTGTCGCGGCGCTCGTCGCGCTCGACCCGCCCGTCGCGGAAGTGCACGATGCGGCGAGCGTAGGCTGCCATGTCCGGCTCGTGCGTCACCATCAGCACGGTGATGCCGTGGTCGTCGTTCAGCGCGCCAAGCAGCTCCATGATCTCGACGCTGCGCTCGCTGTCGAGATTGCCGGTGGGCTCGTCGGCCAGCAGCACGGCTGGTTGCGTGACGATCGCGCGTGCAATCGCCACGCGCTGCTGCTGCCCGCCCGATAGCTCGGACGGCGTGTGGTGTTCCCAACCGCCTAAGCCAACCTGCGCCAGTGCGGCGCGTGCAGCGGCGTGGCGCTTGGCCGCCGGCTCGCCGCGGTAGATCAGCGGCAGCTCGACGTTCTCGAGCGCCGAGGTGCGCGCCAGCAGGTTGAAGCCCTGGAACACGAACCCCAGGTGGCGCCGGCGCAGGCGGGCACGCGGGTCGCGGCCCAGGCGTTCGACCGCGATGCCGTCGAACAGGAACTGGCCGCTGGTGGGCGTGTCCAGGCAGCCTAGCAGGTTCATCGCGGTGGATTTGCCGGAACCGCTGGGCCCCATGATCGCGACGAACTCGCCGGCGCGCACGTCGAGGTCGACACCCTTCAGCGCCTGGAACGCGATCGCGCCCTGGCCGTAGGTCTTGGTCACGCCACGCAGCTGGATCAACGAACTCACCGAGCAACCCCGCCTTGCTGGTCGATGATGACCTGCATGCCTTCTTGCAGCTCGGGGCTGCTGACCTCCGTCAGCTTGCCGTTGGACAGACCTGCAGCGACGGCTATCGGCTTCGGCGCGCCGTCTTGCAGCACCCACACGCGGCGCTGGCTGCCGGCACTGCCACTGCCTTTGACGGCGACGCCGCCGGTGGGCCTGGCGCGCTTGGTTTGCAGACCGCCGGGCGGGCGAGGCATCAGCGCCGAGACGAAGCTGCCGCTGCCCGAGGCGGGGCGTGCGCCGGCTGGCGCTGCGCCAGGCTCGGCCGGCGAGAAGCTGAACGCGGTGTTCGGCACGCGCAGCACGGCCTGTCGCTCGGTGGCGGCGATCGTGGCGGTTGCCGTCATGCCGGGGCGCAAGGTCAGGTCGGGGTTGTCGACCAGCAGCTGCGTCGTGTAGGTCACCACGTTGTCGGTCGTCGTCGAGCCATAGGCCACGCGGCTGATCTTGGCCGGGTAGCGCCGGCCCGGCCACGCGCTGACGCTGAACTGCGCGCTCTGGCCTTCCTTGACCTGGCCGACATCGGCCTCGTCGACGTTGACCGAGAGCTTCATCCGCGTCAAGTCGTCGGCCATCGTGAACAGCGTGACGGCCTGCAGCGAGGCGGCCACCGCGTTGCCGGGCTCGACCGAGCGGGTCAGGATCACGCCGTCGATCGGTGCGCTGATGGAGGCCTTGGCCAGGTTGGTTTCGTCGGTACGCAGGGTGGCTTGAGCCTGCGCGATGTTGGCGCGCATGCTGGCTTCGGCGGCTTGCGCCTTCGCGAGCGCAGCGCCGGCGGTGTCCAGCTCGGTCGCGGCGGGCAGCTTGCCGCCGGACAGGCGACGCAGTTCTTCCAGCCGCGCGTAGGCGATCTGAGCTTCCTTGGTGGCGACGGCCGCTTCAGCGCTGGCGGCCTGTGCGCTTTGCAGCGCGGCCTTCGATTTGGCGACTTGGTCGCTCAACTTGGCGGTGTCCAGCCGCACCAGCACCTGGCCCTTCTTGACGCGGTCGTTGACGTCGACCAGCACCTCGCTGACGGTGCCGGAGAGTTCACTGCCGATGCTGACCGATCGGGTGGGCTGCAGCGTGCCGTTGGCGGTGACGGCCAGCGCGATGTCGCCGCGCGTGACCGGTTCGGTCTGGTAGCTTGGTGTTTGATGGCTCCGCTCGGCGCGCTGCCAGGCCCAGGCACCGGCGGCCAGYGCGACGGCGGTCGCCAGCACGATCCAGGTCGAGGGGCGCTTCCAGCGCGGGCGGGCGTCGCCCTGCAGCCAGTCGGGCGCGGCGGTGGGGTCTTGGGGTTGTGAGGCCATGTCAGCTCGAGGGAAGGGTCGTTTCGTTGGTGTTCCAGCCACCGCCGAGCGCCTTGAAGACGCGGATCAGGTTCAGCGAGACATCGGTCTGGGTGGTCTGCAGCGACAGGCGCGTGTTCAGTTCGTCGCGCTGGGCTTCGAGCAGGGTCGCGAAGTCGGTCAGTCCGGCCTGGTGGCGGGCGCGCGTGCCTTGCAGGGCGGCTTCGGCTGCGTCGGCGGCGCGTCCCAGCGAGCCGGCGCGTTCGCGGCTGCCGCGCAGCGCGACCAGGCCGTCTTCCACGTCCTTCACGGCGCTGAGTACCGCGCCCTCATAACTGGCGTGGCTCATCGCGAGCAGTGCATCTTGCTGGTCGACCTGGGCCTGGCGGGCGCCGGCGTCGAACAGCGTCCAGTCGACCGCCGCGGCCAGCGTGGCGATACCAGCGCTGGCCGCACTGAGGCCGCTGATCGTCAGCGCCTGCAAGCCCAGCGAGCCGGTGAGGTTCAGGCCCGGGAAGCCGGCGCGGCGCGTCAGCTCTTTGCGGGCCCAGGCGGCGCGAACACTGGCCTCGGCCGATTGCAGGTCGGGCCGGCGGCGCAGCAGGTCGGCCGGCAGGCCGACCGCGAGGCGTTGCAAGGCMGTCGTGGCTTGCGGCACGCCGGCGCTGGCCTGGTCCTGCCAAGCCTGGCGCCACTCGGCCGGAGACTGGCCGGTGAGCAGGGCGATCTGGTGCTCGTACTGCGCCACCTCGGTCGCCAGGCTGGGCAGGTTGGCGCGCGTCTGCTCGGTGCTCAGGCGCGACTGCTCGACATCGAGCGAACTGGCCAGACCCACCTGCGCCTTCCATTGCGCGAGCTGCAGCGTCTGCTCCAGGCTGACCAGGCTTTCGCGGGTGATCTGCTCGCGCGCCTGCGCGCCGCGCCATTGCACGTAGGCCAGGCCCAGCTCGGCCGTGATGGTCATGCGGGTGGTGGCCAGGTCGGCACGCGCCGCTTGCTGGTCGGCCGTGGCCGCGGTCAGGCCAGCGGCCTGGGTGCCGTTGAGGTCAGGCTCCCAGCTGGCGCTGAAGCCGAGTTGGTAGGTGTTGCTGGCGCTGCTGCGGGTGCTGTTGCGGT
>NZ_JBFUGE010000122.1:0-14686 GCF_056403075.1 Ideonella sp. P3_A4
CCAACTTCACCGTCTCGGGTATCAAGGTCGATGCCAGCCAGGCTCGGGTGTCGGGCAGCGGCAGTGTCGGTCTTGGTGCGATCGTCAGCATGGAAGGTGCGGTGGTCGAGGGCACGCTGAAAGCCACCTCCATGACGATCATCAAACCGGCGCCGGTGGTGGAAGTGCCGAAGACGCTGGAAGGCACGATCGGCGACTGGGTCTCGGGCGCCAAGTTCAAGGTCCAGGGCCAGTGGGTGGATGCCAGCGGCGCCACTTTCGTCGACGGAGTCGCGGCGGACCTGGGCAATGGCGCGCGGGTGGTCATCACCGGCATCGTCAAAGGCGAGGTGCTGAAGGCCAAGACGGTCACGTTCAAGGCGCCGCCCGCGGCGCAGACGGTCAAGCTGATGGGCGAGGTGCGTGAGTACAAAGCCAACGCCGGCAGCTTTGAGTTCCTCGGCGTGACGCTGAAGCTGGCCGACGGCGTGGAGTTTGTCGACGGCACGCGTGACACCTTGGCCAATGGCAAGCGGGTGCAGGTGACGGGCGTGGCCGACAACGACGGCATCGTCTGGGTCAGCCGGGTCGACTTCCTGCCCGACCTGGCCAAGACTGCCGCGGTCGTCGGTGGCCGCATCTCGGACCTCAGCACCGTGGGCGGCGGCCACTTCAAGCTGCCGGGCATGGCGGTCAGCTTCAACGACGACACGGTGTTCGAAGGCGGCAGCCGTGCCGACCTGGCCAATGGCGTGATGGTGCTGGCCAAGGGCAAGTTCATCGCCTCGACACGGACAGTCGCCGCGACCTGGATCGAGCTGATCACCGAAGACGCCTACAAGCCACGTGTGGCCGGTGGCATCAGCGAGTTCAAGTCGCTGTCCAACTTCAAGATCGGGCCGCAGCGCATCGACGCCTCTGCGGCGACCTTCATCCACGGCTCGGCGAGCGACTTGGGCGTAGGCGTGCTGGTCGAGGTGGTCGGCGAGCTGACGACTGTCGAGGGTCAGCGCGTGCTGAAGGCGACCAAGCTGCGTTGCCTGACCGAATGATCGGCGTCCTCTGAAACAACAAAGCCCGGGCATGCCCGGGCTCTTTTACGACAGCGTTGAAACGCTCAGGCCACGCGACGCAGCTTGGCGCGAGCGGGCGTGCCACCCAGCACACCGCCGAACAGGTCCTTCGGGTCGTCCAGGCGCGGCACCAGGTCGATCTGGCGCGAAGCTTCCTTCTGTTCACCCAGCAGCAGGTGCAGGAAACGCAGGGCCGAGAAGTCTTCCAGCGCGAAACCGACCGAGTCGAAGATCGTGACTTGGTCGCCGCTCTGGCGGGCGCTGTGGCCGGAGGCGACGATGTCGGCGAACTCGGTGACCGGGAAGTCGGCCGGCAGTTGCTGGATCTCGCCTTCGATGCGCGATTGCGGCTCGTACTCGACGATCACGCGGGCGTCGGCGCGCAGCAGGATGTCGCGGTGCAGCTCGGTCTTGCCGGGGCAGTCGCCGCCGACACCGTTGATGTGCACGCCGGGGCGGATCATCGACGGCTCGAGGATGGTCGCGTTGCGCTTGTCGGCGGTGACGGTGGTGATGATGTCGGCGCCTTCGGTGGCCTCGGCGGTCGACTCACAACGCACGATCGTCAGGTTGGACAGCTCAGGCAGCGCACGCAGGTTGCGCTCCAGCTTGGCGCTGGCTTGGCCGTCCACGTCGTACAGGCGCAGCTCACGGATGCCCAGCATGCGGTGGAAGGCGATCGCCTGGAACTCGCTTTGGGCGCCATTGCCGATCAGCGCCATCACACGGCTGTCCGGGCGGGCCATCCACTTGGCGGCCAGTGCCGACATGGCGGCGGTGCGCAAGGCGGTGGTGACCGTCAGTTCCGACAGCAGCACCGGGTAGCCGGTGTTGACATCGGCCAGAACGCCAAAGGCGGTGACGGTGAGCAGGCCTTCCGAGGTGTTCTTCGGGTGGCCGTTGACGTATTTGAAGGAGTACAGCGCGCCGTCGCTGGTGGGCATCAGTTCGATGACGCCGACGTCGGAGTGGCTGGCCAGGCGGGCGGACTTCTCGAAGAGGGCCCAGCGCCGGTAATCGGCCTCGATTTCGCCGGCGAGGCGTTCGATGAAGGCGCCGGCTCCGATGTGTYGGACCAGGCGTTGGATGTCGGCGATGCCGATGTAGTCGACCATGGGACTCTCGTCTTGCGGTTAGTTGGGCCGGGGTGTCTCGAATGGGTGTTTCACTGATGTCAGTGAGTACCAACAGCAATGCGCGCGGCCCCCGTGCATTGCCTTGACTGGATTTTCGGCAGGACCGCAGCCAACAAGAAGGCAGCAAACTGTGCAATCTGTAAGGCCGATTGCTCAAAACGCTAGAATCGGCTGGCGTTTTGCTCAAATCCCATGGACGACGTCGACCAACAGCTGCTCAGCCTCTTGCGCGCCGATGCGCGCGCCTCGGTGGCCTCGCTGGCCAAGACCTTGCGAGTGGCGCGTGGTACGGTACAGAACCGCATCGCCCGGCTCGAAGCCAACGGCACCATCGTCGGCTACACCGTACGGCTGAAGCCGCAGACCGAGGCCAACCGTATCGCCGCGCTGATGACGATCGCGGTCGAGGGCAATGCGGCTGACGCGGTGATCCGCGCGCTGCGCGGCGACCCGGCGGTGCAGACGCTGCACACCACCAACGGCCGCTGGGACATCGTGGCCGAATTGCGTGCCGATAGCCTCGAAGCTTTCGATCGCGTGCTGAGCCGCATCCGCTTGATCGAGGGCATCGCTCACACCGAGACGAGCCTCCTCCTTTCCACCCACAAGCTCTGACCCAGGCCCTTTCTTGAACGCTGCTGCTTCCATGAACCCGGCCCAGATGGAGGCCGTCCATTACCTGCGTGGGCCTTGCCTGGTGTTGGCCGGCGCCGGCTCCGGCAAGACGCGGGTGATCACGCACAAGATCGCCCGCCTGCTTCAGGTGGGGTTGGCGCCGAAACAGATCGCCGCAATCACCTTCACCAACAAGGCCGCGCTCGAAATGCGCGAGCGGGCCAAGGCGCTGGTCGGACCTAAGGCGGCGAAGGACCTGGCGATCAGCACCTTCCATAGCCTGGGGGTGCGCATGCTGCGCGAAGACGGCGAGCAACTGGGCCTGAAGCCGAACTTCTCGATCCTTGATGCCGACGATGTGCTGGGCGTGATCCGCGATGCGGGCGCCTGCACCGACAACGCGATGGCCAAGCGCTGGCAGTGGACGATCAGCCTGTGGAAGAACCAGGGCCTGAACAGCGACGGTGCGGCAGCGGCTGCACAGAACGACGACGAGCGTGTCGCCGCCCGGGTGATGGCGCTGTATGAAGAGCGGCTCGCGGCCTACCAGGCGGTCGACTTCGACGACCTGATCAGCCTGCCGCTGAAGCTGGTCACGACCTGCCCCGAAGCTCAGACCAAGTGGCTGAACCAGTTCGGCCATGTGCTGGTCGACGAGTACCAGGATACCAACGCGGTGCAGTACGACCTGCTCAAGGGTCTGGTCAACCACCCGGACGAGTTCAAGCGCGGCATGTTCACCGCCGTGGGCGACGATGACCAGAGCATTTACGGCTGGCGCGGCGCGACGATCGAGAATCTGAAGAAGCTGCCGCAGGAGTTCCCCAGCCTGAAGGTGATCCCGCTGGAGCAGAACTACCGCTCGACCAGCGCGATCCTGCGCGCGGCCAACGAGGTGATCGCCGGCAACCCGAAGATCTTCGCCAAGAAGCTCTGGAGCGACCTCGGCGACGGCGAGCCGGTGCGGGTGGCCGAATGCGACGGTGAAGAGCACGAGGCCGACCGGGCGGTCGCGCGCATCCAGGCCCTGCGCGGCAACGATGCGCGCATCAAGTTCGCCGACTTCGCGATCCTGTACCGCGCCAACCACCTGGCCCGCGCCTTCGAGCAGAAGCTGCGCGCGGCGCAGATCCCGTACAAGGTCTCGGGTGGCCAGAGTTTCTTCGACAAGGCCGAGATCAAGGACCTGTGCGCCTGGCTGCGCCTGCTGGTGAACCAGGACGACGACCCGGCCTTCTTGCGCGCGGTGACCACGCCCAAGCGCGGCATTGGCCACACGACGATTGGCAAGCTGGGCGAGTTCTCGCACAAGTGGAAGACCAGCATGTTCGAGGCGCTGTTCGCCGAGAGCCTGCCTGCTGCCTTGCCGGCCAAGGCGATCGGCTCGCTGCATGAATTCGGCCGTTATGTGAACGACCTCGAGCACAAGGCGCGCACGACGACCGGCGCGGAAGACGCGAAGGCGCTGATGCTGAGCTGGCTGAAGGACATCGACTACGAGAAGCACCTGTACGACAGCGAAGACAGCGAAAAGCTCGCCGCCTCGCGCTGGAGCAACGTGCTGGACTTCGTCGACTGGGTGGCCAAGCGCTGCGGTGGCGAAATCACCCAGGAAGGCGGCACCTTCGAGAGCGAGCGCAAGAGCGTGCTCGACGTGGCGCAGACGATCAGCGTCATCTTGAGCCTGGCCGAACGTGGCGATGAGCAAGACCAGGTCGTGCTGTCGACGCTGCATGCGAGCAAGGGGCTGGAGTGGCCGCACGTGATCCTGGCCGGTGTCAATGAAGGGCTGCTGCCGTTCAAGACCGACGACGAGGAAATGACGCTCGAGCGGCTGCAGGAAGAGCGGCGGCTGATGTACGTGGGCATCACGCGGGCGCAGAAGACGCTGGTCGTCAGCACGCTGCGCCGGCGCAAGAAGGGCCGCGACACGATCGCCGGCATCCCGAGCCGTTTCATCGCCGAAATGAAGCTGAACCAGGCGGGCAGCGGCGAAGACCCGAAGGAACGCCTGAAGCGCATCCGGGCCGAGCTGGCTGCCAAGGGGGCTGCGGCCGCGTCAGCAGCCGAGTGAGCGCGGAGCCGGCCCTGATGCCATCCTGACGCAACACCGGTTAGCCTCGTGGGCATGAACGCCTTGACGTCGGGCCGCTCGGGTTGGCAGCGCGGCCTGCAGACCGTGTTGACGCCGGTGCCGCGCGTCGGCCTGAAGCGCCGCCTGCTCGGCTCTGCCGCCGCACTGGTGTTGTGGTTGGCCGCCTGGGCTGGCGCGACCGTGCTGGACCACCATGTGGACCTGGCGAACCAGGCGATGCTGTTCGTCATCGCGTCGGTGATGGCCAGCATCTGGCTGTCGGCGCCGGCGGCTTTTGCCTTTGCACTGGCCTGCACGCTGAGCTTCAACTGGGGCTTCGTGCCGCCGCGTGGCAGCTTGGCTGTCGACCTCGAGCGGCATGCGGTGCTGTTGATGGCGATGCTGATCGTCAGCTGGTTGATCGCCGGGCTGGTGTCGCGCTTGCGCGCGCAGGCCGCGACGGCGCGCGACGCTGCACGCTGGGCCGCGCGGCTGCAGGCCGTGGGCGAGGCGTTGCGCGACAGCGCCGATCCAATGCAACAGGCCGAGCCGGTGGCGCAGGCCCTGTCCGAGCTGGGCGGGGCACCGGCCGCGCTGATGCTGTTGCGCGACGAACTGCCGCAGGCCGACCAGGCCGACGCGGCTTGGCAACACGGCACGCTGGACGCCGACGAGCGCGCTGGCCTGTGGTTGTGCCTGCGCCAGTCGCAGGCTTTCGGGCCGGGCACCGGCCGCCACGGCGAGCAGCCGGCCTGGTACCTGCCGCTGCGTTCGCGGGGCGCCAGCTACGGTGCCGCGCTGGTGCGGCTGGCCGAACCCGAGCACGCGGCCGATGGCACGCGAGCCCGCGCGCAGGCGCTGTGTGACTTGATCGGTGTGGCGCTGCAACGCGCTGTGCTGGCGCGACAGACCGAATCGGCCCATGCGCTGGCGCAGACGCAAGGGGTGCGCAACGCGCTGCTGGCTTCGATCTCGCATGACTACCGCACGCCACTGGCGGTGATCCTCGGCGCTGCGTCGTCACTGCAATCGCAGGGCGACCGCCTGTCGTCAACCCAGCGCGAGCGCTTGGCCGCACAGATCGTCGACGAAGTCGAACAGTTGAGCCGCATGACCGACAACACGCTGCAGCTGGCCAGGCTCGATGCGCCAGGGGTGATGCTGCGGCTCGACTGGGAGTCGGCCGAAGAGATCGTCGGCACGGCGCTGGCCCATGCGCGGCGGCACCAGGGCGAACGGCGGCTGCGTGCGCGCCTGGAGCCCGGCTTGCCGCTGTTGCGCTGCGATGCGATGCTGCTGTCGCAGCTGTTGGACAACCTGATCGACAACGCCATGAAATACAGCGACGGCCCGGTCGAGCTGGTGGTGCGCCAGCAGAACCCCTTGCCGGGCGAGACTGGCGACGCGCAGGTCGTGCTCGCGGTGCGCGACCGCGGCGCCGGCATCGCACCGGCCGAACGCAGCAAGGTCTTCGAGGTCTTTCAGCGCGGCGACGGCGCCACCGCGGCGCGCGGCGCCGGYGTCGGCTTGGCCGTCTGCCGCGCGATCGCCCGGGCCCATGGGGGTGAGTTGAAGTTGCGGCCGCGGGCCCATGGCGGCAGCAGCTTCGAGCTGTGGTTGCCGGTGCTGCCGGTGCCGCAGGAGGAGGGTTCGTGATTCGAGTTCTGCTGGTCGAAGACGACCGTGACCTGCGCAYGACGCTGCGCGACGGGCTGGCGCTCGAGGGCTATGAAGTCAGCACGGCCGCCAGCCTGAGCGAAGGCCTGGCGTTGTGGACGCATGCGCGGCCGGCGCCAGACCTGGTGCTGCTGGACCTGGGCCTGCCCGACGGCGATGGTGAAACGCTGCTGGCCACGCTGCGCAAGCGCGACGCGGTGCCCGTGCTGGTGATCTCGGCGCGCCAGGCCGACGGGCAGAAGATCCGCCTGCTCGACGCCGGCGCCGACGACTACCTGGTCAAACCGTTCAGCATCGGCGAGCTGCTGGCGCGCCTGCGCGTGGCGCTGCGCCACCGCGGCACAGCGCTCAAGCCGGCGCTGACCCACTACGAAGCCGATGCGCTGGTGGTCGACCTGGCGGCGCACCGCGTCAGCCTGCGCGACGAGCCGGTCCACCTGACGCCGACCGAGTTCAAGCTGCTGGCCCGGCTGGTGCGCAGCGCCGGCCAAGTGGTGACGCACCGCCAGCTGCTGGCCGACGTCTGGGGCGAAGAGTTCACCGAGCACACCCATTACCTGCGGCTGTACATGGGCCAGCTGCGCGCCAAGCTCGAAGCCGACCCGGCCGACCCGCGCCGGCTGCTGACCGAGCCGGGTGTGGGTTACCGACTGTCGGAGCCGGCGGCCTGAGCCGCCGTTCATGGTGCCCGGCGGCCCCGCCGCTTTACATATCTTTATGCGTTCCTGATGCCCGGCTCGCGACCATCGCGGCCAGATCAACCAGGGAATGCACATGAGCTCCACCACCGCCTTGGCGCCCCAGTCCGCCAGTGGCCTGCAACGTTCGTCGCTGGGCGCCTTGACGCTGGGCGCGATCGGTGTCGTCTACGGTGACATCGGCACCAGCCCGCTGTACACGGTCAAGGAAATCTTCTCGCCGGCCACCGGCATCGCGCTGACCGCCGACAACCTGATCGGTGCGGTCTCGCTGATCTTCTGGGCCCTGATGCTGATCGTCACGTTGAAGTACGTGGTGCTGATCCTGCGGGCCGACAACCGCGGCGAAGGGGGCGCATTGGCGCTCACCGCCCTCGCCACGCACGCGGTGGCGCACAAGCCGCGGTTGCGCCTGGTGCTGCTGACGCTCGGCGTCTTCGGCGCGACGCTGTTTTATGGCGACAGCGTGATCACCCCGGCGATCTCGGTGCTGGGCGCGATGGAAGGGCTGGAGATCGTCGCCGACGACCTGAAAGCCTGGGTGCTGCCCCTGTCGATCACGGTGCTGGTCGGGCTGTTTGTCGTACAGCGCCTGGGCACCGCGGCGGTGGGCCGCGCCTTCGGGCCAGTGATCGTGCTGTGGTTCGTCGTGCTGGCGATCACAGGCATCCTGCACATCATCGAGCATCCGGCCATCCTGGCCGCGCTGAACCCGCTGCGCGCCCTGGCCTTCCTGCGCAGCAGCGGTTGGCAGGTCTTTGCGCTGGTGGGCGCGGTGGTGCTCGCGCTGACTGGTGCCGAAGCGCTGTATGCCGACATGGGGCACTTCGGGCGACTGCCGATCCAGCTGGCCTGGGGCACGCTGGTGCTGCCGTCGCTGGCACTGAACTACCTCGGCCAGGGCGCGCTGCTGATGGGTGACCCGACGGCACTGGAGAACCCCTTCTTCCGCCTGTTCCCTTCGGCCTGGGTGTTGCCTGCAGTGGGCCTGGCCACGCTGGCCGCGGTCATTGCTTCGCAAGCGGTGATTTCCGGGGCGTATTCGATGACGCGCCAGGCGATCCAGCTTGGCTTCCTGCCGCGCATGACGATCCGTTTCACGTCGGCGCGTGAAATGGGCCAGATCTACATGCCGGCGGTCAACTGGGTGCTGCTGGTGGGCGTGATCGGTGCAGTGCTGGGCTTCGGCAGCTCGACGGCGCTGGGCGGCGCCTACGGGATGGCGGTGACGCTGACGATGCTGATCACGACGGTGCTGACCTTCTTCGTCGTGCGCGAGGGCTGGCGCCTGCCGGCGCCGCTGGCTTGGGGCGCGACGGCGCTGTTCCTGACGCTGGACCTGCTGCTGGTGGCGAGTTGCACCGTCAAGCTGTTCGACGGCGGCTGGTTCCCGCTCGCACTGGGCTTGCTGATCTTCGGCCTGATGAGCACCTGGGCGCGTGGCCGCGCGCTGGTGATGGACAGCATCGAGAGCGACGGCCTGGCGCTGGCGCCGTTCATCGCCAGCCTGGACCTGTCCGACCTGCAGCGCAGCGGCCGCACGGCCGTCTACCCGGTCGCCAACCCCGAGATGGTGCCGCAGGCCTTGCTGCACAACCTGAAGCACTACCAGGTGCTGCACGACCGCAACCTGATCCTGACGGTGCACTACGAAGAGGTGCCCTGGGTGCCGGCCGAAGAACGGGTCTCGGTGCAAGACCTGGGCAATGCCTTCTGGCGCGTCGGCCTGCATTTCGGCTTCATGGACACGCCCGATGTGCCGCAGGCGCTGGCGCTGGCCGAGAAGCAAGGCCTGCATGTGTCGGCCTTCGAGACCAGCTTCTTTCTCAGCCGTGAGACGGTGGTGTCGACCCCCGGCACCGGCATGGCCAGCTGGCGCGAGCGCGTCTTCGCCGCGATGACGCGCAACGCGCGCAGCGCCGCCGAGTACTTCCGGCTGCCCGACAACACGGTGGTCGAGCTGGGCACACGGGTGCAGATCTAGAGCCGAGGTTGAAAGGGCAAACCCAGTTTGCCTGCGCAGATGTTGCGCAGGCCAACAGCCCCGGCCCTTGCCTTACTCGTAGACCTCGGCGTTCGGGTCGGTGGCTTCCAGTTCGTAGGCCGCGGCCAGCATCGCCAGCCGGCCGATCACGCCGTACATGTAGAAGCGGTTCGGCGCGCTGGCGCCGGGCTTCTCACCCGGCTTGGGCAGGTGGTGGCTTTCGGCGAAGGCCAGCGGCACGAAGCTCGCGCCGGGTGCGTTGAGGTTCTGGTCGATCCCGCGGTCGGCGTGGATGCGGTAGAAGCCGCCGACGACATAACGGTCGATCATGTAGACCACCGGCTCGGCCACTGCGTCGTTCATGCGCTCGTAGGTTGGCACGCCTTCCTGGATGATCACCTCGCCGGTCGGCTGGCCACCGGTGATCGAGCTGTGGCGGGCGCGGAAGCCGGGGTCGT
Source organism: Ideonella sp. P3_A4 (assembly GCF_056403075.1). Lineage (NCBI taxonomy): Bacteria > Pseudomonadati > Pseudomonadota > Betaproteobacteria > Burkholderiales > Sphaerotilaceae > Ideonella > Ideonella sp. P3_A4. Next base: position 9,695 of record NZ_JBFUGE010000122.1, read on the forward strand.
CCAGCTCTTTCGCATCGCGCACGGTCATCAGCCCCAGGCCGCTGGGGCCGTTGTCGGCCTTGACGACGACGAAGGGCTTCTCGTTGATGCCGTATTCCTTGTGCTTGCGGCGGATCTTGGTCAACACCGCATCGACGTTGCTCTGCACACAGTCCAGCCCTTGCGGTTGCTGCCAATCGACCTGGCCGCACTGGGCGTGCATCGGGTTGATCAGCCACGGGTCCATGCCCAGCAGCTTGGCGAACTTCTTGGCCACCTCCTCGTAGGCCTGGAAGTGGCGGCTCTTGCGGCGCAGGCCCCAGCCGGCGTGCAGCGGCGGCAGCAGGTACTGCTCGTGCAGGTTGTCCAGCACCTTGGGCACGCCCGCCGAGAGGTCGGTGTTGAGCAGGATCGTGCAGGGGTCGAAGTTCTTCAGGCCGAGCCGGCGCTTGCTACGCAGCAGTGGTTCCAGCTCGAGGTGGCTGCCGTCAGGCAGGTCCAGCGTGCCGGGCTCGTTCAGCCGCTCGTCCAGCGTGCCCAGGCGCACGTTCAGCCCGGCCAGCGAGAAGATCTGCGTCAGCCGCTGCAGGTTCATCAGGTAGAACTTCTTGCCCAGCAGGTGCGGCTCGGGCACCAGCAGCAGGTTCTTGGCCTCGGGGCAGATCTTCTCGATCGCCGCCATCGCCGCCTGCACCGCCAACGGCAGCATGTCGGGCGTCAGGTTGTTGAAGCCGCCCGGGAACAGGTCGGTGTCGACTGGCGCCAGCTTGAAGCCGGCATTGCGGATGTCCACCGAGCTGTAGAACGGCGGCGTGTGCTCCATCCATTCGAGCCGGAACCAGCGCTCGATCGCCGGCATCGACTCCAGGATGCGCTGCTCCAGCTCGTTGATGGGGCCGGTGAGCGCGGTGACGAGGTGCGGGACCATGGCGACAGCAATGCAGATGGAAAGTCGATTTTGGCAGATGGGGTTGCCAGGCTTGATTTGCAACTCCGCCCAGGTCCATGAAAAAGGGCTGCCCGCAGGCAGCCCTTGGTGGGAACGGGATGTCGGCTTACTTGTTGTAGGCCGTCTCGCCGTGCGAGGTGATGTCCAGGCCTTCGCGCTCTTCGTCTTCCGGCACGCGCAGGCCGATGACCAGGTCGACGATCTTGTAGGCGACCAGCGAGACCACGCCCGACCAGACGACGGTGATCAGCACCGCCTTCAGCTGGATCCAGACCTGGGCCGCGATCGAGTAGGCGTCCGGCGCGAGCATCGCGACGGTCGTCCAGTCGGCCACCGAGCTCGGGCCGCCCAGGTTCGGCGAGTTGAAGACGCCCGTCAGCAGGGCACCCAGGATGCCGCCGACGCCGTGCACGCCGAACACGTCCAGCGTGTCGTCGGCGCCCAGCAGCTTCTTCAGGCCAGTCACGCCCCACAGGCAGGCGAAGCCGGCGACGATACCGATGACCAGCGCGCCACCGACACCGACGTTGCCGGCCGCCGGGGTGATGGCGACCAGGCCGGCGACTGCGCCAGAAGCGGCACCCAGCATCGAGGCCTTGCCCTTGTGCAGCGCTTCACCGATCGACCAGGCCAGCACCGCGGCCGCCGTGGCGACAAAGGTGTTCATGAAGGCCAGGGCGGCAAAGCCGTTGGCTTCCAGCGCTGAACCGGCGTTGAAGCCGAACCAGCCCACCCACAGCAGCGCCGAGCCGACCATCGTCAGCGTCAGGCTGTGCGGCGCCATCGACTCTTTGCCGTAGCCGATGCGCTTGCCGACCATGAAGGCGCCGACCAGGCCGGCGACCGCGGCGTTGATGTGCACCACGGTGCCGCCGGCGAAGTCCAGCGCGCCCATTTGCCAGATGTAGCCGGCCTTGGCGGTTTCGGGGCCCACGTCAGCCGCGGTCTTGAACGCATCCGGGCCGGTCCAGAACCAGACCATGTGGGCGATCGGCGCATAGCTGAAGGTGAACCACAGCGCCATGAACAGCAGCACCGCCGAGAACTTGATGCGCTCGGCGAAGGAGCCGACGATCAGCGCGCAGGTGATGCCGGCGAAGGTGGCCTGGAACGCGGCGAAGACGATCTCGGGGATGTAGACGCCCTTGCTGAACGTGGCGCCATTGGCGAAGGTGCCGGCGACGTTGTCCCAGATGCCCTTCATGAACAGCCTGTCGAAGCCGCCGATGAACGGGTTGCCCTCGGTGAACGCCAGGCTGTAGCCGTAGATGACCCACAGCACGACGATCATCGAGAAGGTGACCATCACCTGCATCAGCACCGACAGCATGTTCTTGCTGCGCACCAGGCCGCCGTAGAACAGCGCCAGGCCAGGCACGGTCATCATGATGACCAGCAGGGTGGAGACCATCATCCAGGCGGTGTCGCCCTTGTTCGGCACAGGAGCCGGTGCGGCGGCGGCCGAAGCGGCATCAGCCGGCGCGGCTGCGGCCGCAGCGCCCGAGGCCGCAGCTTCCGCCGCGGGGGCGGTGGTGGTGGCCGCCGGCGCCGAGGCGGCGCCGTCCTGCGCCAGCGATACCCCGGCGAAGCCCAGGGCCGCGAGGCCCAGGGCGAGGGAGGCAAGAAGTTTTCTCATGGTGCGGTTTGTCTCGGATGTAGTTAGAGGGCGTCCTTGCCGGTCTCGCCGGTCCGGATGCGCACGACCTGCTCCAAGGCAGAAACGAAGATCTTGCCGTCGCCGATCTTGCCGGTGCGGGCCGAGGCCTCGATGGCCTCGATCACGCGGTCGACGAGCGCGTCGTCGATCGCCGCTTCGATCTTCACCTTCGGCAGGAAGTCGACGACGTACTCCGCGCCGCGGTACAGCTCGGTATGGCCTTTTTGACGACCGAAGCCCTTGACTTCGGTCACCGTGATGCCCTGGACGCCAATGGCGCTCAGGGCCTCACGCACTTCGTCCAGCTTGAACGGCTTGACGACGGCGGTCACCATCTTCATGGTTGTTTGCTCCTAGGTTAGGGCTTCAGAAGTTGTACTTGACGCCCAGCACGACACCGGCCTTGCCGAGGTCCTTGCCGTTGGGCCCGACGTAGACGTCGGTGTCGGTATCGACCACGGCCAGGCTGGGCACCAGGCCGTTGAAGTCCTTGCTGATCGCCAGCGAGTAATCGGTGTAGCTGGCGTCGCCGAGGTGCCGCACCGTTTGGTGGCCGATGTGCGGAGCCAGCGTCCAGCCGGCGCCGACGTCGAACGACGCCGACAGGTCGACGTAGCCGCTGCCCTTGCTGTCGGCAAAGCCGAACAGGTTGGTCAGGCTGTGCGAATACTTCAGCGTGAACATCGCGTAGCTCAGCGCTGCGTAGAGTTCGGTCGTGTTGGCGCTCGGGTGCAAGTCGTTACCGGGGTACTGGTAGGTCAACGCACCGACGTCCAGCGTCAGGTTCTTCGCAATCTCGCCCTTCCAGCCGCCGTACAGGTCGATCTCGATATCGGCGTTGCCGCCGGCGTCGTCGATCCACTTGATCGTCGAGGCCCAGGTGCCGAGGTACAGGCCGTTGGCCAGACCCAGGTCGATGCCGCCTTGCAGCGCCGGCTGCAGCCGGGTCTGCGAGATGCCCCGGTAGCGGTAGTCGCTGACCGCGCCGATGTTGAAGGTCAACGACGTATCGGCAGCTTGTGCCGCGGCAGGCGCCAACAGCGCGGCCGCCAGGGTGGTGGCCAGCAGGCCCAGGCTCTTGTTTCTCGTCATTCGCGCACTCCTCAATGCAAATGGACTCCCGCCGGTTTGATTGCAGCTTCCGTGCCTGCGGGCCCGACAGCGCAGTCACAAGCGGAAACGATGCACAGCGGTGCATCGACAGTGATCGAGGACGCACCAAAGGCGATCGTTCGATCGAATGAGCACCAAGCGGGTGCGTTGCGGGCTCCCCCAAGCGGGGGAAAGGCATTTCCAGCGCGCCTGCGCACAATCCCGGGGACATTGGGGGCGAACTGGCGATGCACCGGCGCCCTCGTCGAGGGAGGTTGTTTGCATGTCGTTGGCCGTTGTCGCCAGCCGCGCCCTGGATGGGCTCGCGGCGCCCGAAGTCCGGGTCGAGGTTCATCTGGCCAATGGCCTGCCCAGCTTCACGCTGGTCGGGCTGGCCGACACCGAGGTCAAGGAGGCTCGCGAACGGGTGCGTGCCGCGCTCGCCGAAAGTGGCTTCGCCTTCCCGCACAACAAAAGGATCACCGTCAACCTGGCGCCGGCCGACCTGCCGAAAGAATCTGGCCGTTTCGACCTGCCGATCGCGCTGGGCATCCTGGCGGCGCAGGGGCTGGTCGATGTGCGGCGGCTGGTGGGTGTCGAATTCGCTGGCGAGCTGTCCCTAGCCGGCGAGTTGCGACCAGTGCGTGGCGCGTTGGCGCTGGCCTTGGCGGCGCGAGAGGCGACACCGCGCCCGACGCTGGTGCTGCCGCTGGCCAGTGCAGCCGAGGCGGCGCGGGTCGACGGGCTGGACATTCGCGCCGCGCGGCACCTGGCCGATGTGGTCGAGGCGCTGCAGCCGGTGGGCGAGGGCGATGCCATCCGACCGGAGCTGCCCCGTGCGCGTGCAGAGCCCGATGTCAGCGTCGCGGCGCTGACCGACTTGCGCGACGTCAAGGGCCAGTCGGCCGCGAAGCGCGCGTTGGAGATCGCAGCCGCCGGGAGCCACAGCGTGCTTTTGGTCGGTCCGCCGGGCACCGGCAAGTCCATGCTGGCGCAGCGGCTGGCGGGTTTGCTGCCGCCGATGAGCGACGACGAGGCTTTGTCGACCGCGGCCCTGCACAGCATCTCGGTGCGAGGCTTCGAGCCGGCGCAGTGGCGTGTCCGGCCGGTACGCAACCCGCACCACAGCGCCAGCGCGGTCGCCCTCGTCGGCGGCGGCTCGCCACCGCGGCCCGGTGAGATTTCGCTGGCCCACGGCGGGGTGCTCTTCCTCGACGAGCTCCCAGAGTTTCCACGGGCAGCGTTGGAGGCCTTGCGCGAGCCGCTCGAGACCGGCCAGATCACGATCTCGAGAGCGGCGCGGCAAGCTCAGTAC
>NZ_JBFUGE010000123.1:0-14668 GCF_056403075.1 Ideonella sp. P3_A4
GCGCGCTTCGTCTACCGCGCTGAGGGCAAGCGCGTCACCGAGGTGCTGCTCGATTTCGCATCCAGCCAGGGCCTGCCTGCGGTGATCGCTGACGGCATCGAAGGCACGGTGCAAGCGAACTTCGACACCACGCCCGAGAAGTTCCTCGACGCAATGACGCGCACCTATGGCGTTATCTGGTACCACGATGGCACCGCGCTCTACTTCTATCCGGCCGGCAGCGTGCAAAGCCGCTTGTTTCGTTTGAAGGGCTTTCGGCGCGAGCAGGTCAGCGACCTGCTGGATTCGCTGCAGATCGGCGACCGGCGCTTCCCGCTGCGGTTCAACGCGGCCGAAAGCACCTTGCTGGTCTACGGGCCGCCGCGCCATGTCGAGCTGGTGGGCGCAGCGATCGAATCGCTGGACGTCGGCGCGATGGAGCGCAACCGCAAGACGGTGCGCGTCGTGCCGCTGCGGTTCGCCTCAGCCGGTGATCGCAACCTGGGCCAGGCGCGCATCCGTGGTCTCGCGTCGATCATGACCTCGGTATACGCGGCCGGTGCAAACGCCGGAAGCACCGAACAGGATGCCCCGGCGCTGACAGATGTGCAACCCGAGAAGCTGCGCGCACTGCAAGGCGTGATGGGGGCCGACAACCGGCTGGCCGATGTGCTGGCCCGCAAGCCGCAGGAGGCCGCCGGTGCGAAGCCGGCTCCCAAGCCGCAAGGCAGTGGCCGCGGATTGCAAAGCCCGATCGACGAAGACGCCGCGCCGGTCTTCATCGCCGACGAAGGCACCAATTCCATCGTGATCCTCGGTCGGCCTCAACGCATGGCCGAGTACGTCGAGCTGATCCATCGTCTCGACGTGCAGCCGGTGCTGGTGGAGCTGGAGGCCACGATCATCGATGTCAGCAGCGACAGCATCGATTCGCTGGGCATCGACTGGAGCGTCAAGGGCTCGCGCGGCAGTGTCTCGGTGACGCAGCCGCCAGGCTCGACGACCAACACCTTCAGCATCAGCACGCTGTGGGCCGATGCCGGCCGCGAGTTGATGGCACGCGTCGATGCGCTCAGCGCGCAAGGCAAGGCCCGCGTGATCGCCAAGCCGAAAGTGCTGGGCGTGGCGAACCGGCCGGCGGTGATGCGCGAGAAGCGCGTGGCCACCATCCGTGTGGCCGGCAACCTGGAGGCCAATCTGTTCCAGGTCGAGGCCGGCACGCTGCTGCAGGTCACACCGCAGATCACCTCGGTGCCTGAGGCGGGCGGCGGCGTGACCGAGCGCATCAAGCTCTCGCTCTACATCGAAGACGGCAATTTCGAGCGGACCAGCGTCGACAACATTCCTGTCGTCAAGCGCACCGAGATCATGACCGAGGCCCATGTGGGCGAGGGCGAGAGCCTGCTGATCGGCGGCATCACCACGACGAGTCAGTCTTCGCAGGTGGACGAGGTGCAGGGCCTGGGGCGCATTCCCCTGTTGGGCGCGCTGTTTCGCCATCGCAACGAGTCCGCGGGGCAAACCGAGCGTCTGTTCCTGATCTCGCCTCGCCTGATCCGCGAGCCCGTCGCCGCGCTGACCGCTCCGGTCACCGCAGCACCGGCGGCGCCGGCGCAACTGCYGGCCTCTTCACCCGCGCCGTGATTCGCAGGCCATGAAACAGCTTCGCATCCTCACCGGTGTCCATGCAGGTGCCCAGCTAGCGTTGAAGCATCGCCAGTACCGCATCGCCAGCGATGAGCAGGCCGATATTCAACTCACCGATTGGGACGACACCCCGCTGACGCTGGCGATCGAGGACAAGGGAATCCACGTGCAACTCGCACTTCACTACCGAGAAGAAGGCGCGCCACACCGGCGGATCGGTGTGTTGGAGGACTTCGTTCCCCGCCGCTTCGGTGACGTGGTGTTGTGCGCCGGCCCGGCCGATGGTGCATGGCCCAGTGATGTGGACCTGATGGCCACCTGGATGCGCGGACCGGCCCGGGGCCTGAAGGCGTTGCGGCCCACCGCCAGGCTTACCTGGGGCGCACTCGGCGCGGCGGTGATGCTGATCGGCGGCCTGGCGGCTGTGGTCTCCGGCCAGACGGCCACCTCGGCCACCATGGCCCCGCCCAGTCCGATGGAGCGGGTGCAGCAGGCCCTTCGCGCTGCGGGCATCACCGAACTTCAGGCGCGGCAGGTTGACCGCCGTGTCGTCGTCGAAGGGCTGCTGCCCGACAGCATGCAAGTCGCTCGCGTGCGAGCGGCATTGCAGCCGTTCGGCGAGGACGTGCTGTTGCACCGTTATGCCGCGGCGACCGATGTGGCACGCCAGATCTCGGATGCGTTGAACAACCCCGGCATCGGTGTGACCTACGCCGGCCACGGTGTGTTCAAGGTGCAGGGCCAGACCGTCGACACGGTCCGCCTGACTGAGGACATCAAGCGCGTGGCGGCCGACGCGGGCCCGCTGGTCGCGCGCATCGAGATCGATGTCTCGGAGTCATTGCCGGCCGGCCATGCGCGTGTCGGCGCCATGTGGCATGGCGACGATCTCCAGTACGTGCAGACGGCCGACGGCACGAAGCACCTTTCGTTGCAGACCCCCATCGTCGACGGTGCAGTACCGGCCGGCGGGAGCCTGCCTCCATCCCCCCTGACTTCCGACGGAGAACATGATGACCAACCCTCTCGAGCAGACGGTGTTCGCTGACCTCGCACACATCGAGAAGACGCTGACCGACGACCTGTCAGGCGAGCGCACGCGCGCCATGCTGGGGTACTTCGACGATGCGGCCCAGACGAGCGAACAGCACCTGCAGACGGCCCTGCCGGACACCGAGCGCCAGCTGACCTCGCAGCTGGTGGAAGGGTTCCGGGCCTCGCAGCGCATCGTGCGCCACGTCTGGGAATCGATCCACTCGGCCTCGCTGCCGGCCTGACGGTTCGCAAGGGGAAGCGCTCATGATCGACGCACAAGACGCCACGCCGACCTACCCGCTGGTCTATCGCAACCTGATGGCCGTCGGCCTGCTCGGGGCGGTGTACCGGGTGCGCGACGAGGCCGACACGGTCAGCTCGGCGGTGGAGCTCACGCTGGACGACCCGACGCCGTTCCGTGTCTGCCGCGCGATCGCGCAAGGCATCGGCGGCGATGCGCAGTACGCCGCCGAAACGCTCGGCCGCTACGTCGAGGGGAGCCCTGACGACGAAGGCGCGAAGGTGGCGCTGGCGACCGCCTTCCTGCTCGCACGCGACGCACGCTGGAAGCCCATCCTGGACGAGGTGCTGGCGACGAGCTCGGACCAGCACGTGCGCGAAGCGGCCAACGGTGTGTTGGCCTACGCGGCGACGCTGCAGTAACCGCAATCAAGCGAAGTTCGGCGGGGCGAATGGGTCGCCTCGCTGTTTTCAAGGCGCCGGTATCGGCGTTGGCAACGGAAGGCGACTTCCAACACTAGGAGAGAGTCATGGCTGGTGAAGGTGCAGCAATCGGTGGAGCCCAATCTGCGGGTTCCTCGGCGACGATGGATCAGATGATGGGCCAGATGGAAGCCCAGAACATGCAGCAGATGAAGAACAACCTGGCCATGGGCCGCATGAGCCAAGAGGCTTCGATGTCCGAGGCGCTCGGCAAGAAGTTCAAGGCGGCTGGCGACAGCGTCAAGGGCTTGGTCTAGCCCAAGACCGAGAGCGCACCGGCCCCACGTGGGTCGGTGCGCTTCACGTGTATCGGTGGGCACGGATGTGCCGTGCGAGGAGAAGTCCATGTCGAACTCGGGAGCGGCGCTCGGCGCCGCGCAATCCGCCGGGGGCTCCGCAACCGCGCAGTCACTGATGGATGAGATCGCGGCGCAAAGCAAGCACACGATGAAGAACAACCTGGCCATGGGACGCATGAGCCAGGAGGCGGCGATGTCCGAAGCCTTGGGCAAGAAGTTCAAGGCGGCGGGCGACAGCGTCAAGGGACTTGTCTGACTGGCTGCTTGCGGACTTCAGCCGCGTTCGGCGCGCCGCGCCATCGAATCGACAACTCGACGGAGTAGACATCATGAGCATAGGCATCAACTCACCGTTGAATCTCGCAATGCAGGCGATCGAGAGCTCGCCTCTCGGTGGCATCCAGAAGGCATTGCAAGGTCTCCAGCAGGGCCTGCAGGGGCTGCAGCAACTGCTTCAACCTCTCGAAAACCTGCTGAAGAACCCACTCGGCAGCGCGATGAGCGCGGCTGGTCAGGGCGTGGCGCAGGCGCTCGGCGGCCTCGGCCAGGGGGGCTCGCCGCTCGCCGGCCTGACCCAGGCACTCGGCGGTTTGGCGCAGGGCCTGAATGGGCTGACCCAAGGCCTCGGGCAAGCGCTCGGCGGACTGGGCCAATTGGGCCAACTTCCCGGCCAGGCCTTGGGGCAGGCACTGGGTGGCCTGGGCCAGGGCATGAACGGCCTGAACCGGGCGATCTCCGGCATGGGCCAGGCGGCGGCGCAAGGCGCCAACGGCCAGATCATGCAGGCGCTTGGCCAGGCCGTCGAAGGCCTTGGCGGTGCCCTGGGCGCGGCCGGCGCCTTGGCCGGCCAGATGGGTCAAATGGGTCAGATGGGCCTTGGCCAAATGGGTCTGAACCCGATGGGCCAAATGGGTGGCTCCGRCGGACCGATGACGGCCGGGGAATGCCAGTCTGCGCTGCTCAAGGGCATGCAGAACTCCGGCATGACCAAGATGACCAAGGACGACTTCAAGGACGCGGCCAACGGCATCTGCCCTAAGGGCATGCAACCGAAGGACTTCACGCCCGAGTTCCAGCAGGCCTGCCGGCAGATGGAAGCCAATCCGAACCTGAAGCCGGACACGGCGGATGCGGACAACTTCCTGAAGAAGCACGGTCTGGGTGGGGCAAAGGGCAAGGCCGACGGCACCGTCGGCATCGGTGACCTGTCTGCATCACTGCAGAAGCAGGGCTTGTCCGGCGATCAGCACAACACCGTCCAGACGCTGAAGGACAACTTCAACGCGTTGTCGAAGGATGGCCTGATCGATCTCGACGCGGTCAAGAACGTGGCCACCACCGGCTTGATGCCCAACGGCAGCATGGCTTCGCCGCAACTGCAGCAAGCCTGCCAGAAGTTCGCCGCCGACACGGCGCTGAACTTCGCGGCGGACAACGCCGAGCAGATCGGCAAGGGCCGGATGGACCAACGCGGTGACCAGAAGTTCAGCATGAAGGACCTGGAGAAGACGCTGGCGCGCTGAGCGCCCGTGTCCCTGCCCACCACCGGCCAGCTGTCGGTGGTGGGTGCCCAACCCTGCGCATGGAGCAGACATGATCGATACCTCGTTGCAACGAAAAGAATTTGTCTCGGGCCTGGTCGGCCTGATCAGCCTGGCCATCGACCGGGGCCGCCTCGACGATGCCGAGGCCTTGCTCACCTGCGTGCGTGCGCTGCGCCCGAAGATGGCCGAACTCGACACCTTCGAGGCCTGGATCGCGATGCAGCGAGGCTACTGGGAAGATGCGATGCGCACACTGCGCAACCTCGACACCGTCGCGCCGGAATGGAGCATGGCCAAGGCTTTCCTGGCGTACTGCCAATGGGTCACCGGCGAGGCGGGCTGGAAAGACACCGCCAACGACGTGCTGCAAACCTCCAAGAGCCCGGAGGCGCTCGACCTGGTGCGCACGCTGCTGAACCCGGAAGAAGGCCAGGAGCCGCCGAGCGCCGAGAGCCTGCCGCTGGCGATGCCCATCGACCTGTCTCACACCATCTACATGCGGGCCTGAGGGCCGCACGTCGATTGATGCCAACCAGGAGTGCTTGATGACCGACCCGATCCAGGCCATTGCCGCCAACGAGGTGCTTCGACAAGCCGCGGCGCCGACGCCCGATCTGAGCGCGCAGGCGCAGCGCTTCGAACAACTGATGGCCCAGACCTCGCCCGCCGAGACGGCGGCGACGCCGGCCCAGGCGCATAGCGGCCCGACATCGATATCGCGCACGATCGAATCGCTCGACGCGTCGTCGCGGCATGTCGTGGCCGACATGCAGCGCTTCGTCGCCGAGGCGCCGGCGATGGACCTGCAGACCCTGACCACCCGCTCGATGGAGCTGAACCTGCAGGTGGCCACCCAGGGACTGCAGTTCTCTGCCTGCACCTCGGTGGCGCAGAGCAGCAAGAACGGGCTGCAGACCCTGATGAAGAACCAGTGACATGAACGCCCTGTCACTGGCACGGCGCTTGTGCTGCATCGCGTTGCTCGCCGCACTGGCCGCCTGCAGGACCGATCTCTACACCAAGCGCACCGAGGCCGAGGCCAACGAGATGGTGGCCGCACTGCTGGCCCGCGGCATCGATGCCGAGAAGAAGGCGGCCGACGGCGGCAAGTCATGGAACGTGGCGGTCGAAGAGAAAGACGTCGTCAATGCCTTGTCGGTCCTGCGCGCCAACGGGCTGCCCAATGACAAGTACGTGTCGCTGGGCGACATGTTCAAGAAAGAGGGCCTGATCTCGACACCGACCGAAGAGCGCGTGCGCTTCATCCACGGCGTGTCGCAGGAGCTGTCGAACACCTTGTCGAAGATCGATGGCGTGATCGTCGCGAAGGTCCACATCGTGCTGCCCTACAACGACCCGATGGCCACTGCGGTCAAGCCGTCGAGCGCCTCGGTGTTCGTCAAGTACCGGCCCGAGATCGACGTGCCGCAGCTCGCGCCGTCGATCAAGAACATGGTGGCGCGCAGCGTCGAAGGGCTCTCGTACGACAACGTGACCATCACGCTGGTCCCTGGCGCGATGCTGCCCGCCGCGGCGCCGACTGCTGTCGCCAGCTCACCGTGGGCCTGGGTGGCCGGGGGGCTGCTGCTGGTCCTGCTGCTGGGCGGTGGTGCGGTCGTCATCGTCTGGAAGCGCCCGTCGTGGTTGCCGCCCGCGCTCGCGCGCCGCCTGCCGTCGCCGGCCGAGGGCGGGGCGTGACTGCGCAGCGCGCGGCCGCGTCACCAGATCGGCTGGCTGTGTGGGCGCTGGCCCTGGGTGCGCGGCTCGAAAGCTTGCACCGGGACCTCGACGCCGAGTGGCGCGACGAGATCATGCCCACCTGGGCCTTTGCCGACGCGCTGACGCCGGCGCAGGCGCGCCACGTGATGCCGCGCTTGTGGGCCGCGCGCCTGGGCGGATTGCCCAGCCTGGGGCGCATGGCCGACCCGTTGGCCAGGCTCTGCCTGTTGTCCCGCATCGAAGTCTTGAGCCGTCTGTGCACGCTCGCCATTGCCAGCCGGCCGGGTGTGCTGCGGTGCTGCATCGACCGTGAGGCACGGGCTCAGATGCGGGCCGCGCTGGCCACCAGCTTCGAGCCGCTGATGGAGATCAGCCGGCGGGGCAAACCTGTCGACTCGACCGTGGCCGGCTGGTCGCCGGTGGTCTGGGCGTGCATCGGCTGGGCCGACTGGTGCGCCGCGTTGCCGCCAGCGGATGGCGCTGTGCGTGAGCTGGTGCGGCTGTCGTTGCCGCGCCGCATGCTGGAAGGGCTGGCCGGTTCATTGGGCGTGCCGACCGAGCGACAAGTGCCGCAGGCCATCGGGATGCTGGCCGAGGCAGGCGTGGAGTGGCCATGCTGATCTGGTGGCGCGGACCGGACGGCGAGATCGGCGTCGAGCACGGCGTGCTGCGCGCTGCGGAGGTGGCGGTGCTGGCAGAAGCTGCGTCGTTCAGGGCGGAAGCCGCGGAGCGGGCACAGGCGGCTCTCGCCGAGGCCGAAGCGCAGGCTCAGCAATTGGTGGAACAAGCGCGCGCACAGGCCGAGTCGATCGTGGCCGATGCGCACGCCAGCATCGAGGCCGCGCGCGAGACGGCGCGGCAAGATGGCGAGCGCAGCGCCGCGCTGGAGTGGCACGAGCGCCAGGCCGGCCACGCGGTGGACACCGCCAAGACCTTGCGCGGCATGCACGAACGGCTGGCCGACGTGGTGACCACGGCGGTCGAACGCATCGTGCACAGCGAGAACCGCTCGGCGCTCTACCAGCGGGCGCTCAAGAGCGTGCAGGCGCTGTCGCGATCGGCCACGGCGCTGACGCTGCGGGTCAATGCGAGCGACGCCGACGCGGCGCGCGAAGGCCTGGCTGAAGTCGGCGAGCTACAGGCGATGGGCATGACGGTGGAGGTGCTGGTCGACGCGGCGCTGCCGGTCGGCAGCTGCATCTTCGAATCAGACATGGGCGTCGTTGACGCGAGCCTGTCGACRCAGCTGGATGCGCTGCGGGCGGCGATGGCGCGCGCGGTGCGCAAGGCGGTGATCGAATGAATCTGCACGACCTGGGCGACCTGATGGCGCTCGAACTGCAGGGCAGCGAGATCGTTGGGCGCAGCGGCAAAGTCACCGAGGTGGTCGGCACGCTGGTGCGCGCGAGCGGCCTGTCGGCCAAGCTGGGCGAGATGTGCCACCTGCTGGCCGGCGATGGCTCGGTGCTGCAGGTGGCCGAGGTGATCGGCTTCTCGCATGGGCAGACGATCCTGTCGCCCTTCGGCTCGATTCTTGGTGTGGCCGCGGGGCACACGCGCGTGGTGGGTCTGGGCGAGATCCAGAGCATCCCGGTGGGTGACGCGCTGCTCGRCCGCGTGGTCGACAGCCTGGGCCAGCCGGTGGACGGTGGCCCGCCGATCGTTTGTGACGAGCGCCGGCCGGTGTTCGCGATGCCGCCCAGCCCGATGGAGCGGGCGATGATCGAGCACCCGTTGCCGACAGGCGTGAAGGTGATCGACGGCATGATCACGCTCGGCGAGGGCCAGCGCATGGGCATCTTCGCGCCGGCCGGTGTCGGCAAGAGCACGCTGATGGGCATGCTCGCGCGTGGCACGCAGTGCGACATCAGCGTCATTGCGCTGATCGGCGAACGYGGCCGCGAGGTGCGCGAGTTCATCGAGATCATCATGGGCAAAGAGGGCATGGCCCGCTCGGTGGTGGTCTGTGCGACGTCGGATCGTTCCTCGATCGAGCGCGCCAAGGCCGCGCACGTGGCCACGGCCATCGCCGAATACTTTCGCGACCGCGGCTTGTGCGTGCTGCTGATGATGGATTCGTTGACGCGCTTTGCGCGCGCGCAGCGCGAGATCGGGCTGGCCGCTGGCGAATCACCGGCGCGGCGCGGCTACCCGCCTTCGGTGTTCGCAGAAATTCCGCGGCTTCTCGAGCGCACCGGCATGGGGGCCAAGGGCTCGATCACGGCGCTGTACACCGTGCTGGCCGAAGACGACAGCGGCAGCGACCCGATCGCGGAAGAGGTGCGCGGCATCCTGGACGGCCACATGATCCTGTCGCGCAAGATCGCGGCACGCAACCAGTACCCGGCCATCGACGTGCTGGGCAGCCTGAGCCGCGTGATGTCGCAGATCGTGCCGGCCGAGCACAGCCAAGCCAACGGCAAGCTGCGCAAGCTGATGGCCAAGTACGACGAGATGGAGATGCTGATCCAGATGGGCGAGTACAAGCCCGGCAACGACGCGCTGGCCGACGAGGCGGTGCGCAAGACCGAAGCGATCCGCGGCTTCCTGAACCAGGCCACCAGCGACCTGCGGCCGTTCGAGCAAACGCTTGCCGAGCTGCAGGCGTTGGCGAACGGCTGAGCGGGCGCAGCGTGGCTTTGAACCTGCGTTCGCTGAAGACCTTGCTGTGGGTCAAGCAGCGCCGTCTCGAAGAATTGGAGCGCCTCGTCCAGGCCCAGGTGGCGCAGGTGGCCGCGGCTGAAGCGGTGCTGGCCCAGGCCGAAGAGCGGCGGCTGAGCTGTGTCGACGACGAAGAAGCCTGCGTCGCGCAGATCGCTGCGCTCTCGGCGTCCGATCGCTTCATTCCGGAACAGATCGTCACGCTCGGCCATGTGCTGCACGGGCTGGTCGAGGCGACGCGGCTGGCGAGCAGTGCCTGCGAGCAGGCCTCGCTCAAGGTGAATGAGGCGCGTCAGCAACTGGCGCAGCTGCGCCAAGCGCAGCAACGCGCCGAGCGCCAGCACGAACAACTGGAGGAGCGCCGCGAACGGCGTCTGAAAGAGATCGATCAGGAGGGCGAGGACCTGCAAGACGAAGAGAGCGAAGAGGCCGCCGTGGCGCGCCGAGTCGGCCAGCGGCGGGACGAGGAGCGCATCGCGGCCTGACATGAACGACCTGTTCTCGAGCTTTTCGGCCGTCGTCGGCTCCGGCACCGTGCTGAAGGATGCGGTGATGCTGCTGGCGGTTTGCCTGCTGCGCGTCTACGCCGTGTTCCTGGTTCTGCCGGCCATGACCGACCAGAGCGTGCAGGGCAACGTACGCAACGGCGTCTGCTTGTGCCTGGCGATCTTCATTGCCTGGGGGCAGCCCGCCACACTCGTTGCCGGCATGGACACGCCGCGGCTGCTCGCCGTGCTCGGCAAAGAGGCCATCGTCGGGCTGTTGATCGGCTTTGCAGCGTCGACCGTGTTCTGGGTCGCCGAGGGCGTGGGGGTGCTGATCGACAACCAGGCCGGCTACAACAACGTGCAGCAAACCAACCCGCTGAGCGGTGAGCAGAGCACGCCGGTGGGCAACCTGCTGGCGCAGCTGTCGATCGCGGGCTTCTACATCCTGGGCGGCATGCTGGTATTGACGCAGCTGCTGTTCGAGTCGTTCAAGTGGTGGCCCATCAACAGCCTGGCGCCGGCTTGGTCCACGATTCTTGAGGACTTCGTGCGCGTGCAAACGAGCAGCTACCTCGAGATGATGATGAAGATCGCGGCGCCGGCATTGCTGGTGCTGTTGCTGATCGACCTGGCGTTCGGCATCTTGTCCAAGTCAGCTGAGAAGCTGGAGCCCAACAACCTGGCCCAACCCGTCAAAGGGGCGGTGGCCCTGGCCATGCTGTCGTTGCTGGTGGCGGTGTTCTTCGAGCAGGTGCGGCCCGCGTTGACACTGCAGTCGCTGGCCAAGGAGATGGAGCGGTGGAGCAAGGTCTCGGTCGATGCACCGACGACACCAGCCGCCTCGCCGTCGTCGCCTGCCTCGGCACCACCGAGCGATTGAACGGCGGCTGGGCGCTCAGGCCCTCAGCCAGGTGTAGTCGCCGTAGGACAGGCTTTCGAACATCTCGTCTTCGGCGACCAGGATGTTGTCGCGCCAGTAGCGGCCGTGCTCGGCGTAGTGGTTCAGGGTGTCCGCGAGGTAGGTGCCGTCGACCCCTTCGCCCATCGGGATGYGCACGATCAACAGCACAGCGCCGCTGTCGGTGTCCAGGCCGAGCTGGGCCTGGTCTTGCGCGTAGATGGTCAGGTTGGCTTCCAGCATCAGGCGGAACACCCGCAGGCTGCGGCCCGAGCTCACGGCACCGAAGTTGAAGTTCAGGTAGAACGCATCGGGGTCGCCCTCGAAGTGACCCAGCGCCACCTCGAAGCCTTCGACCTCGACGGCGTTGCGCGCAATCGCGCCCTCGGCATCCGGCAGGCCCACCACCTCGCACAGTTCGCGGATCAGGCCGTGGTAACKCTGGACACTCATCGGGTGCTCCCTCTAGTCAGCGATTCGAGGCAATGCAGGATCATCTCCGCGCGCGCGTTCGAGGCGCTGGCAGCTGAKGCATGTTGGGGCCGGGCGCTGCCGAGCATGTAGATCGGGAACAGCAGGTTGTCGCTCTGCTGCTGCGGTGTGCAAGGCACTGACGGGTTAGCGCCTTTGTGCTGGGCAGCCATCCACGCGACGGCGTCTTCCTTGACCTGGGCGAGCGTGACGGGGCTGGCGTCTGGCGGCAGGTGGCGGCGAGCGGCCCTCGTGGCGTCCACGCGTTGCGCCGTCTTGGCGCCGCCGGTTGCAAAGAACGCCGACGCCAACGCATCGAACAGCTTGGGCCACGGAGTGCCCTGAGGCGGCGGTGTCGTCAGCAACAGCGCCGCATCAGGCCCGAGGCTTCTGCGCAACGCCGCGCCGGCAGCCACGGGAGGCGGCGGGGGGCGCATGCGCACGCGCGGCGGTACGGTCGTCGTCGAGACGGGTT
Source organism: Ideonella sp. P3_A4 (assembly GCF_056403075.1). Taxonomy (NCBI): domain Bacteria; kingdom Pseudomonadati; phylum Pseudomonadota; class Betaproteobacteria; order Burkholderiales; family Sphaerotilaceae; genus Ideonella; species Ideonella sp. P3_A4. The sequence continues at coordinate 11,940 of NZ_JBFUGE010000123.1, forward strand.
GTGGCGGCGCCTGGCGCGCCGACCGGGCACCAGACTGCTGGCGACCACCGTTGACGTCGACCTGCCGCGCGGCTTCTTCTTGTGCGGCGCGCAGATCATCGGGGTGGATCGCATGCTCTTCGTGGTGACCCGCCGCATGCGACGCCGCGGGGGGGCGCCGCGGCCGAGGCGCACCCGGCCGGGGTGAGGGCGCCTGCGGCCGCGGCGCGTGGCGGTAGATCGCGCCCCGGTGCGAACCACCCGCAAAGCCCTTGGCGTTGGACGCGCCGGGTCGTTGCTCGGCCGGGACTGGTGCGGCAACCWGCGACGCACCGCGGTTGGCATTGGCCCTCATGTCTGGAACACCGCGGCAAACAGGTTCTCGGTGAACTTCACCAGCGTCGAGCCGGCCCACGGCGCCGTGATGACGACGACACCGGTCACCGCCAACAGCTTGATGCCTTGCGAGATGCTCGAGTCCTGCAGCGAGGTGATGGCCTGGAAGAACGACACCAGCAGCCCGATCAGCGCTGACGCGGCCACCGCCGGCAGCGACAACATCACGCACATCAGCAGCGCCTCGGAAGTGAGCTGCACCACCACGTCGTAGGTCATGGGTTTCCTCTTGATTTTTCAGCGGTAGGTCAGCACCAGGCCGTGTACCAGCCGCGACCAGCCGTCCAGCGTGACGAACAGCAGCAGCTTGAACGGAATCGCCACGTTGGTCGGCGTCACCTGCGACAGCCCCATCGCCAGCAACACGTTGGCGATGACCATGTCGACGACGATGAACCCGAGGTACAGCAGGAAGCCGATGCGAAAGGCGGCCGTCAGCTCGCTCAGCAGGAACGACGGGGCGAGCACCATCAGGTCACTCTTCTTCAGCGCCGCGGCCTGGTCCGGGGGCCAGATCATGGCGGCAGACTTCAGGAAGAACTGCTTCTCTCGCTCCTCGGCATGCTTGTCGAGAAACTTGCGAAAGGGTTCGCGCGCCGCGTCGGCCACCTGCATCAGCGTCTGCGCACTCGAGTTGCCCGTGGCCGTCGTCAGCCCCTTCGAGGCCTCGATGAACACCGGGGCCATGATGTAGCAAGAGATGATGATCGCCACGCCGTTGAGCACCATGTTCGGCGGCACCTGCTGCACGCCAATGGCGTTGCGCAGCAGGCCCAGCACGATCGCGATCTTGGTGTACGACGTCACCACCATCGCGGCAAACGGCAACGCCGCCAGCGCGATGAGGACGAGGAACAGCGATACCGGGTCAACTTGGGACAACGGCGTCATGCGTGTACTCCATCCGCGTGATTCGCACGCCCAGTTGTCCGCCGATGGCCACCAGTTGCCCCTGGCCCAGCGTCTGGCCATGGCAGACCAGGCGCACCGTGGCCTCGCGCAGCGGAACATCGAGCTCCACGGCATAGCCCGGCTRCATGCTGGCCAGCACGGCGAGGCTGATGCGGGCCGTGTCGAGCTCGAAGGCGACGGGCAGCTGCAACTCGTCGAGCGTGCCGGCCGGCGGCTGCTCGGCGGCGCTGGCGGCGGCGTCGTCCGTCATTTGCGGGTAGTCGGCGACTTGCACGGTGAACTCCTTGGGATCGATGAAAACGGCCGCGCTCAGCACCCGGCCCACGCCGCAGCGCAACGAGGCCTGCGGCTGGCCGGCCAGTGCGACGTCGCCGGGGGCGAGTGACTTGAGCAACTGCCGTGTCCACTGGCGCGTCATCACCCGCAGGCGGGGGCGTAGCGACAGCGCGGCGAAGCACGAAAGGTCGGTCCGCTGTCGGCAAGCACCGTCCAGGCGATCCAGGACGCTGTTGTCTGCCCGGCGCAGACCCACCAGCAGGCCACCGACGCACACCGTGGCCACATCGCTGCCGGGTGCTTCATCGCGACGACGGACCGACACGACCGACCCACCGAGCGCCGGTGCGAACGCCTCGGCCCAAGGCTGCAGCAGGGCTGAGGTCACGGCAGCAGCTGTCGCGGCGTCTTCGATCGCCAGCGCGAGGTGCAGCGGTGCCCAGGCCTGCGCGTCCAAAGCCAGTTCGACGCGGCCCGCGTCGGTGTCGACGGCGATCACCCAGCTCGCGTGCGATGCACGCTGCGAGACCGAGAGCTGCGGCGCGGCCAGCGCGTCGCGCAACCAGCGTTCGAAGTCGGCGTCGAAGGCCAGCCGCGACAGCCGGGCGTCGGCACCGCTCATCGACGGCAGGTGGCCCGCCAGCGGTTCGACCGGCAGTGGCGGCCGCGATGAGGCGGCGGGCAGGGTCATGTGAGTTCGATGTCGATGTGGCGCGAGTCGGGCAGGGCCTGCGCCAGCATGGCGCGCAGTGGGCCCAGGTGCCGCAACACTAGGTCGTGCGAGCGGGTCGACTGGGTCTGGAAGCGAAGTTGCAGGTAGTGCGGCGAAAGCGTCAGCCGCAACTCGGTGTGCGGCAGCGTCTCGGGGTTCATCGGCACGGTGACCGAGAAGCCGACGAACGACGGGTCGGCGCGGCGGCACAGCGTGGCCACGGTGTCGACGAGCGCCGCGTCCCACCCTTGAGGCAACGGCAGCCAGGCGATGGCCGGTGGCCACGGCATGGCCGGTGTGTCGACGGCGGGCGACGCGGCGCTCTCGGGCTCGTCGGGCGCAGCAATGACCGCCGTCGTGGCCTGTACGGGCGGCGGCGGGCGTCGCTCATCGCTGCGAGGGGGCGCGTCTGCGGCAGCGTCGCTTTGTGGTTCGTCGGTCGATGCGACGAGGT
>NZ_JBFUGE010000124.1:0-14653 GCF_056403075.1 Ideonella sp. P3_A4
ACGCTGCACGAGGTGGCCGCCGGCACGCTCGATTCGCACCAGGAAGGCCTGAGCTACACGGTGCTGGCGCGGCGCAACCACTTCGGCTTCACGCTCGGTGAGTTGCGCGGGCTGGACGCCGCCAACCGCACATTGAAGCTGGGGGCGATCCACGACGAGCACGGCAAGCTGCTGGTGCCCGAGCGCTCCTTGAGCTACCGCTGGCTGGTGCTGGCGATCGGCAGCGGCTCGAACTTCTTCGGCACGCCCGGCGCCGAGCACGCCTATGTGCTGGAGCAGACGGCCGACGCCGAGCGCTTCCGCCGTCACCTGCAGGCCGCGTTCACGCGCAGTGCGTTCGCCGCCGACAAGCGGTTGGGCATCGTCATCGTCGGCGGCGGCGCCACCGGCGTCGAGCTGTCGGCCGAGTTGATCGAGGCGCACCAGGAGACCCTGGCCAGCCTGGACACCGAAAACGCCTTCCGGCTCGACCTGACCATCGTCGAGGCGGCGCCGCGCATCCTGGCCGGCCTGCCCGAACGCATCTCGGCCCAGGCCAAGACCGCGCTCGAGCGCAAGCAGGTGCGGGTGCTGGTCGACACCAAGGTGCAGGCCCTGCAGCCGGACCGGCTGGTCACGAGCCAGGGCGAAATCCCGGCCGACCTGATCGTCTGGGCGGCCGGCATCAAGGCCTCCGAGGCCAACGCAAGCTTCGGGCTGGCGACCACCAAGGCCAACCAGTTCATCGTCAATGAGAAGCTGGAGACTTCGGTCTACGGCATCTATGCGCTGGGCGACTGCGCGGCCTGCCCGTGGGGCGGCAAGGGCAACGAGGGCAAGTGGGTGCCGTCACGCGCTCAGGCGGCGCACCAGCAGGCGAGCTTTCTCTACACGACCTTGAAGAGCCTGCTGCACGAGCGCGAGCCCAGCGGCCAGTTCCGCTACAAGGACTTCGGCTCGCTCGTCTCGCTGGGCGAGAACAAGGGTGTCGGCAACCTGATGGGCGGCCTGGGCGGGCGCAACTTCTTTGTCGAGGGGCTGCTGGCGAAGTGGATGTACATGTCGCTGCACCTGATGCATCACCGCGCGATCCTCGGCACCAGCGGCACCTTCGTGCTGGCGCTGGCGCGGCTGCTGCAGCGGCGGGTGTCGGGCCGCCTGAAACTGCACTGAACGGGTTAGTGTCCTGTCCCGCAGAGAACTGTCATTGCGACGGGCCGCAATGGCGCGCTCGCGCGCCCGGCCATCAGGGCAGATACGCTGGGTATCTGCCCAGCCGTCCGGCCACACGATCATCACCATCTGGTCGAATCTCAATGGCAGTTCTCTGTGGGACAGGACACTTTCAGAAGCTCTTCTTCGCGATCCGCCCGTGGGCGTCGTTGACCAGCATCAGCGCCGCCGAGCCGTAGTACTTGTGGAATTCGGCGACCATCTCGCCGTTGATCACGACCGGGTCGGTGGCGACCCAGCCGCGCGCTTCTTCGATGTCGGGCGTGGCCATCACGAACAGGCCGCGCCAGCCATCGACACCGTCGAACGGGCCGGCCAGCGCCAGCTTGCCCTCCTTGGCCAGCCGGTTGATGTTGGCGAAATGGCCGGCGAACATCGTGTCGCGCTCAGGGCCTTTGGGCATCTGCTTCGGCCCGGTCTTCAGAACCACCAGCACGTACGAGCGCATGCCGTGCTCGTCGGCGCCGACGGAGCGCGCCAGTTCGGCGTCGAACGCCGTCTTGGGCGGCTCGGCAGGCGCCTGGGCCCCCGTGACGGCCGACAACGCGGCGAAGCCCAGCCCGATCAGCCCTTGACGAACACGGTTCATGCCCCATCTCCAATGAACGACACGCCCCGATCCTAAGTGGGGCGCCCGCTCCATCGGCCATAGGGGCCGGCCCTAGAATCCAGCCCCTCGACAGCCCGAGCGGCCTCCCAGACGTGCCCCAAGACCTTTCCACCCGCCTCGGCCGCCTTCGGGCCTGGCTCAGCATGCATTTGGTGGACCATGGCTTCATCCGCGCGGTCTACAACAACTTCCACGACCTGGGCGGCGGCATGTACCGCCTGTCGCAGCCGAGCCCGGCGCAGATCCGCGGCTACCAAGAGCGCTTCGGCATCAAGACCATCGTCAACCTGCGCGGCGACCATGGCTACGGTTCGTATGCGATGGAGGCCGAGGCCTGCCGGGAACTCGGCATCACGCTGGTCGACCACAAGCTGTACTCGCGCCAGGCGCCCAACCTGCCGACGCTGGAAGCGACCAAGGCCTTGTTCGACTCGATCGAGTACCCGGCGCTGATCCACTGCAAGTCAGGCGCCGACCGCGCGGGCCTGGGCAGCGCGCTGTACAAGCATTTCCGCATGGGCGTGCCGATCGCCGAAGCCAAGCGTGAGCTGAGCTGGCGCTTCGGCCACTTCCGCATGGGCAAGACAGCCATCCTCGACTACTTCTTCGAGCGCTACCTGGCCGACAACGCGAAAGAGCCGATCGATTTCATGGAGTGGGCGCGCCACCGCTACGTCAAGAAAACGCTGCACCAGGACTTCCACCAGCTGCGCAAAGAGAACGGCATCGGCGACTGGATCCTCGACAAGGTGCTGCACCGTGAATGACAGCCTGACGCTGTACCGCCGGCTGCTGGGCTACATCAAGCCCTACCGCCCTGTGGTGGCGATCTCGCTGCTGGCGATGATGGTGGCGGCGCTGCTGGAGCCGGTGCTGCCGGCGCTGCTGAAGCCGCTGATCAACCACGGTTTCTCGGGCCAGGGCGGTGGCCCCGCGTGGCAGTTGCCGGCGATGCTGATGGGCGCCTTCATGGCCAAGGGCGTGGCCGAGTACTGCGCCAACCTGGCCAGCCAGTGGGTCGCCCAGCGTGCGATCACCGACCTGCGGCAGCAGGTCTTCCACCACCAGACCGGCCTGCCGCTGTCAGCGCACCAGGCACAGACGCACGGTCGCATGTTGTCGCGCGTGCTGTACGACATCCCGCAGGTCGGCCAGGCCTTGTCGAACGCCTGGATCATCGTCGTTCGCGACACGATGATCATCATCGGCCTGACCGCTTTCCTGCTCTACACCGCGTGGCAACTGACGCTGCTGATCGTCGTCGTCGCGCCGCTGGTGGCGGTGATCATCCGCACCGCCAGCCGCAAGCTGCGCGGCTCGAACCTGCAGGTGCAGCAGCTGGTCGGCCAGGTCGCCGGGCTGGTCGAGTCGGCGCTGACCGGCGTCAAGGAGATCAAGATCTTCGGCGCGCGCGACTACGAAGCCGGCCGCTTCAACGCCTTGTCCGAGCGCCTGCGCAAGGCGACGATGAAGACCATCCGCGTGCAGGCGGCCAACGTGCCGCTGGTGCAGGTGCTGGCCGCGGCCGCGGTGTCGGGCGTGATCTTCATGGCCACCACGGTGACCTCGACCAACCCGCTGACACCGGGCGACTTCGGCGCCTTCGTTGCGGCGATGGCGATGCTGTTCGAGCCGATCCGCCGGCTGTCCAACGTCAACTCGACGATCCAGAACGGCCTGGCCGCGGCGCAAGGCATCTTCGCGCTGCTGGACACGCCGGTCGAGCCGGAGCGCGAAGGCCAGCCCGCACCGGCCGGTGTCGACGGCAAGGCCCAGCCGCTGGTGTTTCGCCACGTCGGCTTCACCTACCCGGGCCAGGCCAAGCCGGCGCTCACTAACTTCAATTTGGTGCTGACGCCGGGGCAGACGGTGGCGCTGGTCGGCGCCTCGGGCAGCGGCAAGTCGACCGTCACCAACCTGCTGGCGCGTTTCTACCTGCCCGAAGCCGGCCAGATCCTGTACGGCGACACGCCGATCGAAGCGCTGCCGCTGTCGGCCTGGCGCTCACAGCTGGCACTCGTCGGCCAACAGGTGGTGCTGTTCGACGACACGCTCGCCGCCAACATCGCCTACGGCCGGCCCGACGTGCCGCGCGAAGCGATCGAACGCGCCGCGCGCGCGGCCCATGCGTGGGAGTTCATCGAGAAAGCATCGCAAGGGCTGGACACGCCCTGCGGTGAGAACGGGCTGAACCTGTCCGGCGGCCAGCGCCAGCGCATCGCGATTGCCCGCGCCTTCTTGAAAGACGCGCCGCTGCTGATCCTCGACGAGGCGACCTCGGCGCTGGACAACGAAAGCGAACGCCAGGTCCAGCAGGCGCTGCCCGAGCTGATGGCCGGCCGCACCACGCTGATCATCGCCCACCGCATGTCGACGATCGAACACGCCGACCTGATCGTCGTGATGGACCAGGGCCGCATCGTCGAGCAGGGCCGCCATGCCGAGTTGCTGGCGCGCGGTGGGCACTACACGCGGCTGCATCAGGCGCAGTTCAGCGTGGCAGCAGCACCCGAAGAAGGCCCGGCGGCGGACGGGAGCGCCTGAGCGGCGTGCCGTCACCCGGCACCTAACGCCGGGGGTGAGAGAACTCGTAGTGGCGTCGGCGCGACGCAGCTCACGCGCAGGCGGGTGTCGCGGCGAAAAATGCTGCGGCGCCAGTCGCGGCAACGGAGCCGCCACTCCGGCCATCGCGGGCTTCGTCGGCCGCAAGTGCATTTCGTCCGATCCCACCGCGGGCTGGTCGCAGCCCGGTGGCGCGTCGGCGAGGCGATTTCTAAAGTACCGCCGACCTCCACCCTACCCATGGCTCTCGAAGCGCAGGCCGCAGCCGCCGGTCAAGTCTTCGGGGGCGAGGCTTGACCTGCCACGGTCATGCCCGAGCTGGATTCGCAAGATTGGCAAGGCAGCTGTCTCTTCACATTGTTGGTGTCGACGCTGACGACCTGGTGCGTGGCGCCGGCGCGGCCGACGACGTCTTTCGCCGCCGTGGCATGACGCCGGCGGAAGCGGACCACGGGCGCTGGCGCCGCGACCTCTGCGAAGCGCTGGGCCTGGCGGACGATCCGATGATCCTCAGCCGTCGCGATGCGCTGGCCGCCAGTGTCTGGGACGAAGCCGTTCGCGCGGCTGTGGCGGCGGCCTGCCTTGGAAGCACTTGGGCGTCATACCCCGATGCCCAGCTGCGCCTGAACAACCAGCCTTTGCCTCAGGTCGCTGTCGAAATCGGCCCCTGAAGATCGTCGTGCCAGTACAGCCTGCCCACAGGCTGCCACCGACACACTCTGCAGGAGCACCGACACCATGCCGACGACCGACAAGCCCAAGGGCCCCGCCTCGTACTTCCCTTCGATCGAGAAGACCTACGGCCAGCCGATCTCGCACTGGCTCGGCCTCGTCGCCGGCTTGAAGGGCCTGAAACACATGGAGCAGGTCGACTGGCTCAAGCGCGAACACGGGCTTGGGCATGGCCATGCGAATGCGATCGTGGCCCATCATCTGGCCGGCTCGAAGAAGTAGTGCGACGGGCCGGCCCGCGTCCACAGAGCGGGCCGGCTTGCGTCGGCCCGCTGTGCCCCACTACGCCGTCTTGAACGGCAACTCTCTCGGCGTCTTGCCGGTCAACTTCGCGATCGCGTTAGCGAACGCGGGCGCCAGCGGTGGCAGACCGGGTTCGCCCATGCCGGTCGGCGCGTCGGCGCTGGGCACCGTGTAGACGGCGATCTGCGGCATGTCGGTGATGCGCGGCACCTGGAAGTCGCCGAAGTTGCGTTGCTCGACCTCGCCGTCCTTCAGCGTGATCGCGGCGCCCGGCAAGCACATCGACAAGCCCATCAGCGCGGCGCCTTGCACCTGCGCCTCGACCGTGCGCGGGTTGACGACGAAGTTGCAGTGCACGCCRGCGGTCACCTGGTGCAGCACCGGCTTGCCCTTCTGCACCGAGGCTTCGACGACATAGGCCACCACGGTGTTGAACGACTCGTGCACCGCCACGCCCCAGGCGCGGCCTGCGGCCAGCTTCTTCTTGCCGTAACCGCTCTTGTCGACTGCCAGCTGCAGCGCCGCGCGGTGCCGCGGGTGCTCGTTGCCCATCAGCTTCATCCGGTAGGCCACTGGGTCCTGCTTGGTCTGGCGCGCGATCTCGTCGACCAGCGTTTCCATCACATACGCCGTGTGGGTCGAGCCCACGCTGCGCCACCACAGCACCGGCACGTTGAGCTTCGGGTGATGCACGGTCAGCCGCATCGGCACGTCGTAGGGCTCTTTCATGCCTTCGACCGCGGTGGTGTCGATGCCGTCCTTGACCATCATCGATTCGAACGGCGTGCCGCCGAGGATCGATTGGCCGACGATCGTGTGGTCCCAGGCCAGCACCTTGCCTTGCGCGTCGAAGCCGATGCGGGCGCTGTGCAGGTGCATCGGGCGGTAGTACCCGCCCTGGATGTCGTCTTCGCGGCTCCACAGCGTGCGGATCGGCGCCGCGATACCAGCGCCCTGCGCGGCCTTGACCACGTTGCAGGCCTCGACCACGTAGTCGCTGGTCGCGATCGCGCGCCGGCCGAAGCCGCCGCCGGCCATCTGCACATGCACCGCCACGTTCTGCATCGGCACGCCCAGCACCTTGGCCGCGGCCATGCCGTCCAGCCCCGGCATCTGCGAGCCCATCCACAGCTCGGCCTTGTCGCCTTGCAGCTGCACGGTGCAGTTCAGCGGCTCCATCGGTGCATGGGCCAGGTACGGGAAGACGAATTCGGCCTCGATGCGGTGTGGCGCGTTGGCCAAGCCTGAGACATCGGCGTCGAACTTGCGCGGGCCGGGCTGGCCGACCAGCGCACGGTACTGGGTCAATTGCTTCGCGCTGTCGACCCGCTCGACACCGGCCAGGTCCCACTCGAGTTTCAGCGCGTCGCGCCCCTGCTTGGCCGGCCAGTAGCCGTCGGCAATGATGGCCACGCCTTCGCCGCCACGGTCCACCGGCACGCGCAGCACGGCCTTCACGCCGGGCACCGCCTTCGCGGCGCTGTCGTCCACGCTCTTCAGCTTGCCGCCGAAGACTGGCGGCCGCGCCACCACCGCGGTCAGCATGCCGGGCAGGCGCGTGTCGATGCCGTAGCTCTGCCGGCCGCTGCTCTTGGCCGTGGCATCAAGCCGCGTCGTCGCGTGGCCGATCAGGCGAAAGTCCTTCGGGTCTTTCAGCGCCACGTCTGAAGGCACTGGCAATTTCATCGCCTCTTCGGCCAGCTCGCCATAACTCAGCTGCTGGCCGTTCGGGCCAAGGACCATGCCGTCACGCGTGCGCAGCGTCGCCGCGTCCACCTTCCAGCGCGCGGCGGCAGCCGACACCAGCATCGCGCGGGCCCGCGCGCCCAGCTCGCGGTACTGCATGTAGCTGTGCGCGATCGAGCCCGAGCCGCCAGTCAGGTGCATACCGAACAGCGGGTCGACATAGGCCGGGTCGTTCGTGCCGTGCGTGCTGCGGACCTTGGACCAGTCCGCGTCCAGCTCCTCGGCCAGGATCATCGGCAGCGCGGTCTGCACGCCCTGGCCGAAGTCGAGCCGGTTGATCGTGACGGTGACGGTGCCATCCGATGCGATGTGGACGAAAGCCGAGGGCTGCTGGAAGGGTTTCAGGCCCGCGGCAGGTGCTGCGCCCTGCGCGACGGCGGCCAGCGGGAACGCGCCGAGCGCGAAGCCGCTGGCGGCAGAGAGTTTGAGGAAGCTGCGACGGGCGATGCCACTCGGCGGGGCGCCGGCGTCGCGCGCCAGCATGGCTCGCAGGGCCCTGGGCAGTTCGTCGGCCAGGTCCTGGGCGGTTGCGTGTTCGAAAAGCATGTGCGTCTCCCCGTTCAGGCCAGCGACTTGGCGGCGTCGCCGACAGCGGCGCGGATGCGCGCATAGGTGCCGCAGCGGCAGATGTTGCCGGCCATGGCCGCATCGATCTCGGCTTCGGTCGGCCGCTTGCCCTTGGGCAGCGACTTCAGGAAGGCGGTGGCCGTCATGATCTGTCCGCTCTGGCAGTAGCCGCACTGCGCCACGTCGTGCTTGACCCAGGCGGTGTGCACGGCCTGGCCGACCTTGTCGTGGCCGTCGGTCACTGATTCGATCGTCGTGATCTTCTGGCCCGCGGCGGCCGAGATCGGCGTGACGCAGGAGCGGATGGCCTGGCCGTTCATGTGCACGGTGCAGGCACCGCACAGCGCGGCGCCGCAGCCRAACTTGGTGCCGGTCATGCCGAGCGTGTCACGCAGCGCCCACAGGATGGGCGTGCCAGGGTCGACATCGAGCGCCTGGTCGCGCCCGTTGACGTTCAAGGTGGTCGTCATGCGAAATCCTCCTGGTGGCCGGCGAGTGTCGAACCAAGCCGGTGGCCGCCGTTAGCCTGAAGCTGCGAGTTCATTGCCTGATCGTCCGGCGGGCGCGAGCAGCCGGCAAGGACGGGCCGGTCTTCGCTAGCATCCAGGCCTGCGCCCCTGGGCCGGAGATGCGCCATGCTGCAACGAGTCACCCCACCGCCTTCTGACGCCGACGACGACCGTGCCGAGGCCAGCCGCCAGGCGCTGGCGCGGGCGATCCAGCGTCGGGCGCCGGATGGCGGGCTGCACCGCCTGCCCGAGCTGCCGGCGCTGGCGATGTTTCGCAGCAGCAGCACGGCCGGCCCGGTCTGCGGCGTCTACGAGACCGGCGTTGCGCTGATCGTGCAGGGCAGCAAGCGGGTGCTGCTGGGGCCGGACAGCTTCGTCTATGGCCGCGACCATTTCCTGATCGCCTCGTTGAACCTGCCGGCGGTCGCGCAGATCCTGGAGGCCAGCCCCGAGCGGCCCTACCTGGCGGTGATGCTGCGGCTGGACGCGCACGAGATCGCCCAGCTGATGATGGACGGCCATGTGCCGCCACCGCGCCCGCAGGCCGCCGAGCGGGCCATGGCCACCGGCCGCGTCACCGCGCCGCTGCTCTGTGCGTTCCAGCGCCTGGTCGATCTGCTGGACGAGCCCGAGTCGATCCCGGCGCTGGCCCCGCTGGCGCAGCGTGAGATCGTCTACCGCCTGCTGATGAGCGAGCAAGGCGACCGACTGCGCCAGATCGGCGCTGCCGGCAGCCAGAGCCACCAGATCGGCCGCGCGATCGACTGGTTGAAGACGCATTTCGCCGAACCGCTGCGCGTCGAGGCGCTGGCCGAGCTGGTGCGCATGAGCCCGTCGACCTTCCACCACCACTTCCGCGCCCTGACGGCGATGAGCCCGCTGCAGTACCAGAAGTGGCTGCGGCTGACCGAAGCGCGGCGCCTGATGCTGGCCGAACGGCTGGACGCGTCGACCGCCGCCTTCCGCGTCGGCTATGAAAGCCCGTCGCAGTTCAGTCGCGAATACAGCCGCCAGTTCGGCGCGCCGCCGATGCGCGACATGGCTGGGTTGCGATTGCAAACTTCGCCCGCCGAATCATCAGCGTGACACGCCCGGCCTGCGGGCCCCGGTGTAGCAGCCGCTAGAGTGTGCGCACGCTGGAGACAAGACGATGAGGGATGAGGGAATCGAGGTGGCGGCCACCCGCTGGGCGCGTCACGCCGTGTTGATGCTCGCATTGCTGGCGCTGCTGCTGGTCGCGACATGGTGGACTCGGCGATCGACCGTGCCACCGCTGGAGGCCGACGAGTTCAAGGCCGTGGTGGCCGAGATCGACGCGATGATCAAGACGCAGGAGAGCAAGGTCCGCGACTTCGTCGTGCACGAGGCCACGCCAGAGCGCATCGAGCGGCTGTACCGCAGCGATGCAGTGGCACAGCTGTCGAAAGCCCAGCGCGAGAACGGGCTGATCTTTGCGGGGCAGTCTGCATTGCTCCACTTCGAGGCGCCATCGGACATCGTGCACGCCATCGATCGCTGGTTTCCGCAGGAGATGGCGAACGCCCGACGCGAAAAGCACCTGTGGCAGGGCGACGTGCACCTGTACGGACCGTTCGCCAGTTGGAACGACGAGCCGGCCACCTTCGTGACGCTGTGGAACTGCGTGCCGCAGCGCGCCTGGCTGCAGCCCGACAAGTCGCCGTTCGACCCCGAGGCCGATGGGGGTCTGGGCTACATGGGATTGGCGGCACGCAGCTCGAGCGAACTCGACTTCGGCGACTGCGTGCGCGAACGCAGCGGCTGGGTCACGTTCTTCGACGAGGCTCAGCAGGCGAAGGTCAAGGCCGACGGTCAGCAGATGGCAGCTCGGATGCAGCCGCTGCTGACCGCCCGCTTCGCCGACCACCTCGCGCAACGTGGCTGCCGTGGCACCGGCCCGGACGACTGCGTGCTGGTCTCGCTGCTGTGGTCCAGCCTCGCTCCAGCCGACCATCGGCTGGCCGCCGCGCTGCGAACGATCGAGGGCGAGGTCAAGCCCGGCTCGCCGCTGACCGCGCCAGCCGGCACGGACGCGGACAGCCAGCCGGGCCGCCGCGCGCGCCTGCTGCACGGCCTGCGACAGTCCGCCTTCCTGCGCGCCAAAATGGCGTCGATGACCGCCGCGCCCGAGCTCTGGCCGGCCGATTCGGTGCCGCCGACCTTGCAGCAGCTCGTGCAGTTGCAAGCCCAGCTGGACCTCGCGCGCAACGACACGCAATTCAATTGGTCGCGCTACGAAGTGCCGTACTACAACGAGGCCATCGACCCCTGGCCGGGCCTGAAAGGCATCGCGGCGCACCCGGCCGGAGCGGCGGCGCTTCGAACGCAGCTGGAGGCCTTCCCCGATGGCGGGAACTGCGAGCCGCAGACGCTCTGGCTGAAACAGATCCCGAAGCCGCTGACCGCATCCATCGCGCTGGCCGCCTGGACGAACGGGCGGCCGACGCGATGCCTGCAGCCCGACTGGGAATGGCTGCGCAGCGCGCCCGCCGCCGAGACCCGACCGGTTCAGGCGGCACTGGCGGCGCTGGTCAAAGGCGAATCCGGCCAGATTCACGAGCAGGTGCTGGACGGCCTGACCGCACAGGGTTCGGCTTGCTTCGGCGAAGGTGCGAAGGACACGTCCGCCGAGCTGCGCGCTTTGTGCAGCGCCTGGATCTCGGGGCCTCAGGAGGTGACCCACCTGTCGGCCGGCAGCGGCCGCAGCGTTCAAGCGGGCGACACCTTCGAGCCGCTGACGCTGCCCGAAATGCCCGCCACGCTGATAGACGAGCAACCCGACATCGCGCAGCGCCATGCCGCGTGGCTCGCCGGCGTGCTGCGTCCGCTCGGAGCGTCGGAGAACGACGCGGCCGCTGTGACGCGTGCGATTCGCGCTGCCGGCAAGCTGCTGGGTGGGCTGCAGGGTTGGCGTAGCAAGGACGGCAAACTGCAGGTGCTGACGGTGGAGCTGATGCCGGCCCGTTCGGACGGCGGAGCGCCCTCTGCCCCGCCACCATGGCCTTACGACAACGAACGGCTGCTGCTCGTTCTCTCACCCGGCCGTTTGATCGCAGCGGGCATGCCGGGCCGCTTCGCCTACCAGTACGACGCCGGCGCCATCACCAGGCTCACCGACATCGACCATGACGGCCGACCCGAGGTCTGGCTGAGCGGCACTTTCGGTGAATGCGACGGTGACGACGAGCAGACAGAAGCCGATTGCCTGACCACCATCAACTACATGGGCGAGATATGGGGTGACACGCTGAGCTACTTCGCGTGGACACCGACCAACGCTGCACCTGCCGCCAACACCCGGCCGTGAGCTGACACCGAAAGCGGCGACAGGCGCGGGCCAACCCTCGCATCCCGATCGGCACGGTCGGCGTATCGTCAACGAGGCGGCCACTCCGGCCGGCCGTTGGCAAGAGGTGCGCGATGTCCGTTCCCACCCTTCCGCATCCCGGCGCATCGGCCGCCGCGGCAGGTGCGTTGTCGAGGGCGCTGGCCACGTTGGCGGCGATCGTCGCGGCCTTGTTCGCGCTCGGGGCGATGGAGTACGCGCTGGCGTTGGCCGCCGGCCGCGTGCCGCTGCTGGTGCAGGCGTTGGCGGGGCTGACGTCGGCCGATTTCGCGTTTGGGCCGCGGGCGACCACCGTCTACATGGTGCAGCACTACACCGCCGCGCTGCCGCGGCTGGGCTCGCACATGGCGCTGGGTGGGCTGGCGCTGGGTTTGGGTGTGCTGCAGCTGGTGCCGTCGCTGCGCCGGCGCCACCCGCGCTGGCACCGCGCAAGCGGGCTGGTCGTCTGGCTGGCCACGCTGGCCAGCATGGTCGGCGCGATCGGCTTTCTGGTCTACATCCCGATGCGCGAAGGCTCGTCGGGCCCGGCCTTCCACCTGGGCCTGTGGGCGCTCGCGCTGTTGACGCTGGCGCTGCTGTCGCAAGCGGTGCTGGCCGTTCGGGCGCGGGACTACCGCTCCCACATGGTCTGGATGGCCTGCGTGTTCGGCTGCCTGGCCACGGCGCCGATGCTGCGCGTGAACTGGACGCTGTGGGGCCGTTTCAGCCAGATGGACCAGGAGACCGCCAACCTGGCCACCGGCACGCTGGTGCTGCTGCAGACCTTGGCGCTGATGGCGTTGTGGCTGGCCCGCGTCGGCGACCGTGACCAGCCGTCACGTGAGTCCCATACGGAAACGAGCGCATGGCCGATGGCCGTGGTGACAGCGCTCGTCGCCGGCTCAGCCGCGGTGGTGCTGCACGAAGCGGCCGCCGCTCTGGCGGGTTTGGACGGCCTGGCGCGCTGGCGCACCCAGCCGGCCGACCACCTGCCCGCAGTCGGTGTCGCAGTGTGGGCGCTGGGCAGCCTGCTGACCCTGGCCGGCTTTGGCCGCGGCTGGCGCAGTGCACTGGCCGGCCAGGCCCCGAGCCCCGGGTTGACCGCCGCCGGCGCGCTGGCCGGCATCGGCGCCATCGTCATCGGCCTGACGCATGCCACTGACACCTTGGCGCGCCAGGCCACGGCGACCTTCTGGGTCGGCTACGGCTGCTTGACGTTGGTGCTGCTGGCCGCCGCGCTGAGGGTCCGCCCGACCAGCGGCGGCCGCAATGCCTGCGCGCTGTTCTGGCTCTGCCTGCAGTGGATGCCTTCGCAGCTGCCGGGCTTTCTGCTGCTCGGCTGGGCCTTGGGCCTGCGGTTCGACGAAGCGATGGCGCAGGCGCTGGTCAATGGGGTCGGCGGTGTCGCGGTGGCCGGGCTGGCCACCGGCTACGGCGCCCGCCTGCACGGACTGAACTCGGCCCGCCAGCCCTCGCTCAAGGAATCTCGACCGTGATCGCCTTGTTCAGCCGCTCGATCAGCTCGTCCGGCACGGCCTTGCTGCACAGGATGTAGCGGCGTTCGCCCGGTGGCAGGTCGGCGAAATGCAGCACCCGCAGCTGTTGCGCCGGCACGCTGGTCTGATCGACCAGGAAGGCTGCCTCTTCCTCGGCGGCGAACATGAAGTGGGCGCGCTGCGCGGCCACCATGTGGATCATGGCCACCGATTCAGTGCTGGTCACCACCCGCTCGACCTTGCTTTGCGCCAGCAGGTTATCGATCAGCGGACCGTATGAAAACCCGTCCTTGACCAGCACCTGCAGGCCAGGTTGGCGCAGCGTGTCGGCCAGGGTGGCGTTGGCGGTGCGGTAGTCGGCATGCGCCAGGCCCACGGTGGGCCGGTCGCGGTAGATCGGCTTGCTGAACTTGAAGTGCAGCTCACGGTCGGGGTTCTTGAACCAGCCTAATGCGCAGGCCGGCTGCACACTGTCCTTCAGCGTGACGAGCTGGCGCACCGTCGGCAACTCCACCCAGCGAAAGGGGATGCCCGCGGCCTTGAACGCCTGTGCCGCCGGCGTCGCAGTCAGACCGCTGACGACGTCGCTGCCGGGGCGCTGCACCGCATAGGGCGGACGCTCGAAAAAGTACAGCGCCAGCGGCTCGGCGGCCCGGGTCGTGCCAACTGCCATCAAACCGCAGGCGGCCGCCACACGCCACCAAAGGGTTCGTCCCAAAGCGGCCATTCGGCGCCGCCCTTGTCAGACGCCCGGGTGCAAAGGCCGCGGCGGCATCAATAGGCCGCCGGACTCGCCGGGAATCGGGTCGAAGCCATGGGCGGACCAGCGCTCGRCAGCCCGCTCGATGAGCGCGCGATCGCTGGCCACGAAGTTCCACCACATCATGCGGGGCGTCTCCAACGGCGCGCCACCGATGACCACGACACGGGTCGGCAAGGCGGCGCGCAGCACCGCACCGTCGGCGCCGGTCACCAGCGCCATCTCGCCGGTGGGCAGCATCTCGCCAGCCATTTCGATGCACTCGGTCGGGCTGTAGACCGCCATTTCCTCGGCCAGCCGCGGCAGCGTCCACGGCACGCCGGCGGGCAGCTCGATGTCCAGGTACAAGGTGGGCGAGGCGGCGCGCACCGGCGAGCGCAGGCCGAAAGCTTCGCCGACCAGCAAGCGCAGCGTCGCACCCTCGACCACCTGCTGCGGAATGTCCTCGGCCGCCACATGCTGGAAGGCCGGCTCGCCCTGCTCCGCATCCAGCGGCAACGCGACCCACAGCTGCAGCCCGTGCAGCCGGCGCGCCTGGCCGCGCTGCGCTTCGGGCGTGCGCTCGCTGTGCACGATGCCGCGGCCGGCGGTCATCCAGTTGACGGCGCCGGGGGCGATTTCTTGCACCGTGCCCATGCTGTCGCGGTGCAAGAAACCGCCCTCGAACAAATAGGTGACCGTGGCCAGCCCGATGTGCGGGTGTGGCCCGACATCGGTGTCGGCATCGGCGGCCAGGGTCACCGGGCCGAAATGGTCGAAGAAGACGAACGGCCCGACCGCGCGCCGCGCCGCCACCGGCAGCACACGCCGAACTTGCAAACCGCCGGCCAGGTCGGTGACCCGGGGTGTCCATCGCTGCATGCGATCTCCCTT